>CBIHQA010000236.1:0-6279 GCA_966211475.1 uncultured Neisseriales bacterium | reverse complement strand
CCACCTCTTCGATCACCTGCCGGCAGGAGGTCGGCTCCAGCCTCACCTCCACCTTGCCGGAGTCGATCTTGGCGAGGTCCAACAGGTCGTTGATCAGTGACAGCAGGTGCCGCGCGCTGGACTGGACGGTATTGAGCTGCTTTTCCTGGTCCAGCGTCAGCGGGCCCGGCAGGCGCATCAGCAGCGTACCGGTGAAGCCGATCACCGCGTTGAGCGGCGTGCGCAGCTCGTGCGACATGCTGGCCAGGAAGCGGTCCTTGGCCACCATGGCGGCTTCCAGCTCGATGTTCTTCTGCTGCAGCGCCTCTTCGATGTGCTTACGTTCGGTGATGTCGCGGATGGCGCTGGACACCAGCATGCCTTCCTCGGTCTCCAGCGGGCTGAGGCTGATTTCCACCGGGAACTCCGAGCCATCCCGCCGCAGCCCGCGCAGTTGCAGCCCGGCTCCCATGGCACGGGTGCGGGGGTCGCCGGAGAAGCCGGCGCGGTAGCCAGCATGGTTGCCACCAGCTGGCCCAGCAGCTCCTCGCGCTGGTAGCCGAACAGCCTTTCGGTCTGCGTATTGACCAGCACGATGCGGCCATCGCCGTCGACAATCACCATCGCATCGGGGGCGGATTCCAGCAGGCCACGGAATTTCCGCTCTGCCTTACGGCGCTCGCTGGTATCGCGCACCGCGCTCATCACCAGCGTGCCCTGCTCGGTTTCCAGCGGACTCAGGCTGATTTCCACCGGGAATTCCGCGCCGTCCTTGCGCAGCCCATACAGCTCCAGCCCGGCTCCCATGGAGCGAGTGCGCGGCTGGTTGAAATAGCCGGAGCGGTGTCCGACATGGGCATGGCGGAAGCGTGTCGGCAACAGCACTTCGATGGGCTTGCCGCGCAGTTCGCCCGGTTCGTAGCCGAACAGCCGCTCGGCATGGGCATTGGCCAGCAGGATGCGGCCGGCCGGGTTGGCCATGATGATGCCGTCCGGCATGCTTTCCAGCAGGTCGCGGAATTTCGCCTCGATCAGCTTGGCGTCGCGCAGCACCCGCAGGTCGGTGACGTCCTTCTTGGACAGCAACAGGTATTCGACCGGACCATCGCCGCTACGCAGCAGCTTGCCGGTGATGTCGACATACACCAGCGCCCCGTCCTTGCGACGGCGCACCGACTCATAGGCGGTATATCCGCGGGCAACGGACTCCGCCATGATGTGGGCTTCCTCCTGCCGACGGTCCTCCGGCACGACCAGGTCGTTGAGCAGCCGGCCAACGGCCTCTTCGCGCGTATAGCCAAAGATCCGCTCCGCCCCGTCACTCCAGTACCGGACTTGCCCGTCCAGTGAGATGACGATCGACGCATCCGGACTCTCGGTCAGTACCAGGCGTTCGAAATTCACCGACATCCCTACCTCTTCCACGCGTACGTCGACACCGCGCCCCGCCATGATTGTTGCAGCGCGGGACTTTCTCATTGAGCTTAGTCAGGCAATCGGTTACGCGCAACGCATAGCCGCGCGTCAAAACACTCCGTCCGTCGATGCCGGCCTTGCCTGCATCGGCAGGGTCAGCGTGAAGCGGCTGCCCTCGCCGAAACGGCTTTCAAAGCGGATGTCCGCACCGATCAGCTCGGCCAGCCGGCTGGACAGATGCAGGCCGAGGCCGGTGCCTTCGTATCGCCGCGACGACGAGGCATCGAGCTGGGTAAACGCCTGGAACAGCCGGGCGTGGTCTTCCTCGCGCATGCCGATGCCGGTGTCCCCCACCTCGATCTCCACCTGCGGCTCCCCGGCCGTTCCGGTGACGACGCAGCGCACCGTCACCTGCCCGCGTTCGGTGTACTTGATGGCATTGCTGACCAGGTTGAGCAGGATCTGCGACATCGCCCGTCGGTCCGTCTCCACCACCGGCGGCGGGTCGGGCAGGCGCACCTCGAAGGCGAGCCCCTTCTGCACCGCCAGCGGCCGCAGCGCCGCCGTCACTTCGTCGATCACCTCGGCGCAGGCGGTCGGTTGCAGGCTGATTTCCACCTTGCCGGATTCGATCTTGGTCAGGTCGAGCAGGTCGTTGATCAGCGACAGCAGGTGCCGCGCGCTCGACTCCACCGTGCCGAGCTGGCGTTCCTGGTCGGCAGTCAGCGGCCCGGCCAGCTTCATCATCAGCGTGCCGGTGAAGCCGATAATGGCGTTGAGCGGCGTGCGCAGCTCGTGCGACATGCCCGCCAGGAAGCGGTCCTTGGCCTCGTCGGCCCGCTTGAGCTCCAGGTTTTTGTCGTGCAGGTCGCGCTCGCTGGCCATGCGCAGGGAGACCTCCTCACGCAGCTCCTCGTTCAGCCGGGCCAGTTCGGCGGTACGGGTCTCCACCAGCATCTCGACCCGGCTGTGCCGCCCCGTCATCACCAGCAGGAAGCCCCCCAGCAGGCCGGCGAACAACAGCGCCGCCACCAGCGAGCTCCAGGCTTGCCAGCTACGGTGAGAGGCCAGGTAGTCGTCGGTCGGCGTCAGCCGGACGATCCAGCGGCGGCCGCCGATGTTGATTTCATCGTCGTACGACATCCGGGCCGACAAGGGGCCGGCGGCATCGCTGCGATAAGTCAGGATCACCCTGGCCGAGCGCTCGTCGATGACCTCCAGGTTGATCTGTGCCCGCCGCATCTCCTGCCGGGCAGCGGCAAGTACCGGATCGAAATGGAACACTCCCGCCACATAGCCTTCGAGCGCCTGCCGGCGCTGCGCCACCGTCTCGTGCGGCCAGCCCTTGCGGAACACCGGCAGGTAGATCACCACCCCCGGCGCTCCCTGGATCAGCAAGACCTGACCGGTCGCCTCCGGCATGTCGCGATCCCGGGCCGCGATCAGCGCGGCGTCCCGCTCCGCATCGGCCGCCACGTTGTACCCCAGCACCTGCCGGTTGAGCTGCAGTGGCTCGATGTAGAGCACCGGCACGTAGTCCGCCCGCACTGGCGCGGGCTGCAGGCGGCCGTCGGCCCCGTTTTCGCGGATCTGGTAGCCGTACAGGCCGGCGGCGCGCGCCGTCTCCTCGAACGCGGCGCGGTCGGTCTGCCTGACCAGCGGATTCCAGCTCACCGCCACGATCTCGGGATGGCGCACCAGCGCACTGGAGACGAAATTGCGGAAAGCCGGCAGGTCAAACGCCGGGGAGTTGCTCCGGAAATCCCGCACCGATTGCAGCACCTCGATGCTGCTCTCCACGTCCAGTGCCAGCATCACGCGGTCGTGAATCCCATCGGCGTAGGACTGGAAGTCGCGCCGTACCCGGTCCTGCTCCCAGGCACTGGCGAGGATGAAGAACGCCAGCGCCCCGCCCACCGTCACCCCAAGCGGCGCCGTCAGGGCAATGCGGCGGCGGCGCCAGTTGGCGCGGGGCTCCGCCAGCCAAGCCATCACCAACGGCGCCACCGTCACCACGCCGATGGTGTCGCCCACCCACCAGGTCAGCCAGCTGAACGGCACGTTGCGCAGCGAGATCGCCTCGATCGCAAACAGGGTAGTCACGCTCACCGTGGCATTCACCAGACAGGCCACCGGCCCGCCCAGCAGCAGGAAGACACCGACGTCGCGCTCGATATCCAGCGGCGTCGGGTACCCAACAAAGCGCCGGACCAGTTGGGCCCCTATCCATGCCTGCAAGGTCGCGCCCCCACCGATCAGCAGTGCGACCACCACCGAGCGAAGAATGGCGACGCTGCTGCTGGCATCGAAGGACACACCGACGTTGACGATGAAGGACCCGATCAGCACGCCCGGCCACAGCCGCGTACCGAAGATCAGCATCGCTGCCAGCGCAATGCCGGCGGCTGGCCAGACGGCCGTCGCGTAGCCGGGCGGAATCGCCAGCAACAGCGCCAGCTTGCCGGCCACGATGTAGGCAAACGCCATGCCGGTACAGGCCGTCAAACGGGAACGGCGGATCAGCGCCATCATGGCCCCGCCGGGAGGGGACGCTGCGCGAACGGATGGGAGTCGAAAGACAGGAAACGCATGCAAGGGGCCGCCAAACTCTGGCTTACAGCATAGCGCCCATGATGATGTCTTGCAGATGAAATGTGTGATTCAGGACACGGGCCAGTTTTCGTATCGGCGATCGATGGCTTGCGAGGTGCCATCCTTGTCCATGCTGCGCAGAGCCGTACCCAACCGGTCGATCAGCGTATCCGGCACGGCGGGGTTGCAGGCCAGGTAGAGCTCGAAGCGGTTGAACACCAGCACCGGCACGATGCCCTTGTCCACGCCGGCCCGCTTCATCACCTGCCGGGCTCCGATCTTGTCGGACGCCCACAGATCGATGCGGCCAGCCAGCAGTTTGCGGACGTTGGTCACATCGTCCAGCGTGGTATCCACATTGAAACCACGCGATTTCAGGTAGCTGTCGCGGACATCGGCGTTGTAGGTGCCGATGTGATAGGGCCGCGCGTCCTCCAGCGCCTTCAGGTGGCCGCTGCGCAAAGGGCTGTCCTCGCGCCCGAAGAACACCCACTCGCTGGACGTGATCGGCCCCACCCATTTGAAGCGCGATTCGCGTTCCGGAATGCGGGTGGTGGAGAACACGCAGGTTTCCGCGTCGCGCTGCGCCTGTTCGTAGGCCCTGGCCCAGGGCAGCACGGTAATCGAGTAGGCGGCGCCCGCCCGGTTGAACATCTCGAACACCTTGTCCGCGCCCGCCCCGATCACGCGGCCACCCACCGTCATGTTCGACGGCGGTGACTCCTCGGTGGTCAGCTTGAGTCCTTGCGCCTGCGCCACCGTACCGGCCAGCACGGCCAGCCCGAGCAGCAGCCGGACTGCGTTGCTTCCCCCCATCGAACCCATCCGTTTCAGCAGCATGACTGGATCATAAGGACACACCGGCCGCCGACCAAGCATGTTGTCAGGTTGATGCAAGGAATTTGGCGTGGATGCAACGCGGCCAGGGCTGGTTAACCCTGGCCCTGCTCAGGCGGGTGGGGGCTGAACACCAGCTCCAGCATGTTCCGACCGTCCTGCCGACGATAGTGGGCGCGATCCGGCAATGAAACCGCCAGTAAACAGCCCACGCCGCCCGCCTGCTGGCGCAGGACGCGCCTTTGCACCATAGTGGAGGAGATACGCAGCGGATCGTAGGCCGTGGCAGCATCGTGGTAGTGCACCACCACCCGCTGCCCCAGGCGTTTGACGTGGATCCAGACAAGCCGCCGCTGCGGCGGGGTTGCTCTGCCGTAGCCGTGCAGCGTCGTATTGTTGAACAATTCCTCCACCACCAGTTCGGCACGCAGGCATCCGGCGGGCGACAGGCCGGCACGGGTACAGCGGCGGCCGACCTCGCGCAGGACCGCCGGCAGGCTGGATGGGTGGGCACGGAATGAACGAGAGGGGACACGCACCCCTCCACGATAGCGCATTTGGGAGATTGTTAATGAGCATCATCGGCAAGGTAAGCCGTCTCGCCGCCGCCTGCACAGCCGTGCTGGCCATGACGGCGATGGCAGGCGACGAAGCGGGTACGGTCAAGACGGTGAAGGGCGAAGTCACGGTATGGCGACAGGCGCAGAAGCTACCGGCCACAGTGGGGTTCAAGCTGCTGGCGGCTGACAAGGTCACCACCGGCGCGGACAGCGCGGTCGGTATCACCCTGCGCGACAACACCATGCTGTCGGCCGGTCCGCGTTCCAGCCTCACGCTGGAGCAGTTCGCCTTCAACCCGACCACCAACGAAGGCACCATCGACACCAGCCTCAAGCGCGGCACGCTGTCGGTGATCTCCGGCAAGATCGCCAAGGCCTCGCCCGGCTCCGTCCGCTTCCGCACGCCCACCGTCACCCTCGGGGTGCGCGGCACGGAATTCGTGATGGAAGCCACCGGGACGGAGGACTGACGATGGCACCACTCGTCGCAGTCGTGGCAGTGGTCGCCGCGGTGTTGCTGTCCCGTTCGCCGACCTCGGACCGGGTCGTGCTGCTACCAGGGCCGGACGGCAAATCGTCCGGCGCGGTCAGCTTGAAGACGGGGAATCAGGAACAGCTGCTGGACCAATCCTATGCCTCGGCCGAGGTCCACAAGAATGGCAGCATCGCGCCAACCCAGACCGATGCCGCCAGCGTAAAGGCCAAGTTCGGTGATGCGCTAGCCGCGATGCCGCCTCGCCCGGTGTCCTTCGTGGTGAATTTCGCGGCCGGTTCGGGCGATACGCTGACGCCGGAATCCGCCGAGGTGCTGGCGCAGTTGCGGGCAGCGCTAAAGGAGCGCCCGGCGCCGGAACTGTATGTGGCGCGCATCGAGCCGTATCGGCTGTCGGACCTG
>CBIHQA010000235.1:0-6290 GCA_966211475.1 uncultured Neisseriales bacterium | reverse complement strand
GGCCGGCTGGGCGGTGGTGCGGTGCTGGGCAAGCACGATGCGCTGGAGCCGGTGTTCGGCTTTTTACGCACGGCAGGCCCGACGCTGTCCGCCTACAACGCCTGGATGCTGCTCAAGGGCATGGAAACCCTGCCGATCCGGATGAAGGCCCACAGCGACAATGCGCAGCAACTTGCGCAGTGGCTTGCCCGTCATCCGAAGGTGGAACGGGTCTACTACCCGGGCCTGGAAGACCATCCGCACTACGCCGTGGCGCGCGCGCAGATGAAGCTGCCGGGCGGCATGCTGTCCTTCATCGTGAAGGGGGGTCGTGAGGCGGCCTGGAAGGTGGTGAACGGCACGCAACTGATGTCCATCACCGCCAACCTGGGCGATGTGAAGACCACCATCACCCACCCGGCCACCACCACCCACAACCGCATCACGCCGGAAGCACGTGCCGCGGCTGGCATCGTGGACGGTTTGCTGCGGATTTCGGTGGGCCTGGAGGATGTGAGCGATCTGCAAGCCGACCTCGCCAGGGGGCTGGACGCGCTGTAAGCCGGCCTGAAGAGGTCAAATGAAAAAGGAGCGGATCGCCGCTCCTTTTTCATTTTGATGGGAGGGTCCGCCTACCCCGCGTTCTCGCCCAACAGGAACGTCGCCAGCGGAAGGTCTTCCGGATAGGTGACCTTGATGTTGTCGCGGCTGCCGGCGACCAGCTTGGGCGCCATGCCCAGCCGTTCGACAGCAGAGGCTTCGTCGGTCACATTGTCCAGCGGCCCGGTGTGGGCATCCACCAGCAGGCGGTAGCGGAACATCTGCGGCGTTTGTGCCAGCCACAGCCGCTCCCGCGAACGGGTGGCGCGGATTCGGCCGTACTCGTCCGCCTCTTTTACCGTGTCCGATACGCGCTGTGCCAGCAGGCCGCCGACTTCGTCGTTCTGCAAAGTATCGATGAGGTTGCCGAGGTCATCGGGCGCCAGGCAGGGGCGGGCAGCGTCGTGAACCAGCACCCAGTCGTCGTCCGACAGCTCCTCCGCCAGGGACAGCAGACCGTTGCGCACGCTTTCAGCGCGGGTCTGTCCGCCATTGCGAGAGCGGCGCAGGCGCGGCAGGCCGTCCCAATCGAAGCGGTCGAACCACGGGTCGTCCGGTGCGGTCACGACCACCACCATCGACAGGCGCGGCTCACGATGCAAGGCGGCCAGCGTGTGCCACAACAGCGGCCGATCGAGCAGCGGAAGGTATTGCTTCGGGCGGTCGCTGCCCATGCGGCTACCACTACCAGCGGCCGGCACCAGCGCGATGAAACGCGGCGACTCGCTCATGCTTCTACTCCTTCCGGCGTGGCCGGCTGGGTCAGTTGCGTCCACAGAGCGGGGGCCTTGTTGGCCTTTTCCAGACCCGCCAGGTATTCCTCATGCGCGGCCTGCTCGGCTTCGCTCACCCGGTACACGCGGGGGCGACGGGTCAGCGGTCCGGCATCGCTGGCGGCCAGCGTCGGGCGTGCTGGCTCCACGTCCATCATCAGGCTTTCCTGCCCGCGGGTCATCTGCAGGTAGACCTCGGCCAGCAGCGCCGCGTCGAGCAGCGCGCCGTGCAGAGTTCGGCCGGAGTTGTCCACGCCGTAGTCGCGGCACAGCGCATCCAGGTTGTTACGCTTGCCGGGGCGCAGGTCCTTGGCCATCACCAGCGTATCGAGCACCGATGCGCAGATCTGGGTGACCGGCGGCTTGTTCAGCTTGGCGAGTTCGGCATTCAGGAAGCCAACGTCGAAGGGCGCGTTGTGGATGACCAGCTCGGCGCCGGCAATGAAATCGAGGAACTCATCCGCGATCTCGTGGAATTTCGGCTTGTCAGCCAGGAATTCGCTGGTGATGCCGTGCACCCGCAGCGCGCCCTCGTCGGATTCGCGTTCCGGGTTGATGTAGTAGTGCAGATGGCGCTGCGTCAGCTGCCGGTTGCTCATCTCCACGCAAGCCAGTTCCAGGATGCGATGGCCGAGATGGGCTTCCAGGCCGGTGGTTTCCGTGTCGAGTACGATTTGGCGCATGCGGATGCCGATGAGTGAGGTTAGAGAAAGCGGGCCACGCCGTCATTGGCCAGACGGTCCGCGCGTTCGTTTTCGGGATGGCCGGCATGGCCTTTGACCCAATGCCAGCTGATGCGATGCGGCTGCGTCAGGCTATCGAGGATTTGCCAGAGGTCGGCGTTCTTGACCGGCTCCTTGCTGGCGGTGCGCCAGCCGCGCGCCTTCCAGCCCTTCAGCCATTCGCTGATACCTTTCTGCACATACTGGGAGTCGGTGTGTACCGCGATCGTGCAGGGCCGCTTGAGCAGGCGTAGCGCCTCAATCACGGCGAGCAGCTCCATGCGGTTGTTGGTGGTGTTCGCTTCGCCGCCGAAGATTTCCTTCTCGTGCGGCCCGAAGCGCAGCACGGCGCCCCAGCCACCGGGGCCCGGGTTTCCCTTGCAGGCGCCGTCGGTGTAGATCTCTACTTTTTGTTCGTTCATCAGGGGTGCGGTGATTCTGGATGGAAAGTGAAACGGAGAGGCGGCGTATTGTGCCACCTGGAAGGCAGAACGCGTTGCGGGAATTCAGCGTTCATCTGGGGTCATGATTGCGGCGGATTTCGTTGGCTCATCGTTTCCGTCACCGAATCCCGGCTGACCGGAATCAGTTGCGGGCGGACCCGGCGCGCTTTCGCCGGAACACGACCGGTCAGGCGCATGCCGAATACGTGCTTGCTGGCCTGCAGGAAATACACCGCGCCCGCAGCGGGCCACCAGCGGTCGCCCGCGGATTCCATGAACTGCCAGCGGGCCTGCCATTTTGGCTGCTTGGCGGCCGGAATGTAACAGCCCATGCCGCTGACACGGATCGGCAGACTGAGCAGTTCCAGCCAGTCCTTGATGCGCGGCAGGCTGATGAAATTCGCGGTCCAGGGCGGGCTATGACGTTGGCTCAGCAGGCGGCGCATCCCCCACAGGCTCCAGGGGTTGAATCCGGAGATCAGCAGCTTGCCTTCCGGCACCAGTACCCGCTGCGCTTCGCGCAATACCTGATGGGGATAGGGGCTGAAGTCGAGCACATGTGGCAACACCAGTACGTCGACGGTGCTGCTGCCAAAGGGCAGGGCAGTTGGATCCAGCACCACCTGCACGCCGGCGCCGTCGCCCGCCATCCATCGCTGTCTGGCATGGCTACTGGCCAGCAGGTTTACGCAAGGCATGCCGACCTGCACCGCCGTCCAGCCATGCAGGTCCGGCAGTGTGCGGGCAAACCACCGCGTTTCCACATCCAGCAGATACTGTCCCAGCGGCGTGGCGAACCACTCGCTCAGTTGCGTTGACAGGTCTGTGCTTTGGTTCGACCATTCGGGCATGTCGACACTGACTCCGCTGACGCTGATTCCCGTTCCAGCCTTCTCTGACAATTATATCTGGGTTTTGCACGACGGGCGCCGCGCCCTTGTGGTCGATCCCGGTGATGCCGATCCTGTCCTGCGCTTTCTCGATCGGCACGGATTGAAGCTGGAGGCGGTTCTCTGCACCCATCATCATGGCGACCACGCCGGCGGGCTGCCTGAACTGAGCCGCGTCTGGCCCGGCTTGCCGATATACGGTCCGGATAATCCGGCGCTGGCAGACCGGGTCAATCATCCCGTCGGGGAGGGCGACACCGTGGAATTGCTGGGGTTGCGTTTCGAGGTGATGGCGGTGCCGGCACACACGCTGGACCACATCGCGTTCTACGCTGCGCCCTACTTGTTCTGCGGTGACACGATGTTTGCCTGCGGCTGCGGACGGCTGTTCGAGGGCACGCCGGAGCAGCTGCATCAGGCGCTGGCCCGTTTTTCCGCACTGCCCGGCGACACCATGGTCTGCTGTGCACATGAGTACACGCTGTCCAACCAGCGATTTGCGCTAGCGGTGGAACCGGACAACCAGCCGCTTCGGCTGCGTTACCAGCGCGACCAGGCTCGACGGGAACGGGGCGAACCGACGTTGCCGGCACGAATCGATGAAGAGCGGGCCTGCAATCCCTTCCTGCGTACGGCAGAGCCGACGGTTGCGGCTTCCGCCACGGGCCATGCCGGCCGGCCGCTGGCCGATTCGGTCTCCGTGCTGGCAGCGCTGCGCCGATGGAAGGATGATTTCCGTGGGTGAATCAGGCCTCACCGTTTCTTGACGCTGAGGCGCTGCCGGAATACCATCCCGCGCATTATGGCTATTCCGGCGGCGAGTCCTGCATGCCCGCATTCCGACGTTCATCCAGCCTGCTGCTGGCTTCGCTTTCGCTGCTGTTCGCTGCGCCGTCCCTATGGGCGGACGAAGTAGACGGCACCACCGACACGCAATCCCCCGCTCCGCTCGAAGTACGCAACTACCCGTCTCCGGCTCCCATTTTCAGCACGAACAGCACCAATGATGTCCGTCTGGACGACATGCTGCAGGATGGCATCTGGGGGCGTGTCCGGCAGGGTTTCCAGATGCGCGAGGTCGACAGCCCGCTCGTCCGTGAGCAAGAAGCCTGGCTGGTTGCTCGTCCGGAGTACCTCAAGCGCGTGACGGACCGTGCGCGCCGCTATCTCTACCATATTGTCGAAGAGCTCGATAAGCGTGGCATGCCGACCGAACTGGCGCTGCTGCCGATCGTCGAGAGCTCCTACAACCCCACCGCGTATTCCCGCGCTCATGCTTCCGGCCTGTGGCAGTTCATCCCGTCCACCGGCAAGACCTACGGGCTGGAGCAGACCTATTGGTACGACGGGCGTCGCGACGTGCTGGCGGCCACTGACGCCGCGATGAATTATTTCAGCTACCTGTACAGCCTGTTCGGCGACTGGGAGCTGGTTCTCGCCTCCTACAACTGGGGGGAGGGCGCGGTCGCCCGCGCAGTCGCGAAGAACCGCGACAAGGGGCTGCCGGTCGATTACTGGAGCATCAACATGCCGGCGGAGACACGTAATTACGTGCCGAAGCTGCTGGCATTGCGCAACATCATCGCGCACCCTGAACGCTATGGCGTGCAGCTCGCCGATATCCCGAACCGCCCGTATTTCGTCTCGGTGGCGCCCAATCGCCACATGGATACCAAGCTGGCGGCGCAACTGGCAGGGATGAGCGTCGAAGAATTCACCAATCTGAATCCGGCCTATACCAAGCCGGTGATCGCCAGCAAGGACTCCCGACGCATCCTGCTGCCGGTGGAGAAGGCGGATACCTTCATCGACCGTCTGGCCAGCTATGACCGCCCGACGCTGTCCTGGCAGGCCTATGGCCCGGCCCGCGGTGAAAAGCTGGCGGACATTGCCGCCCGCTACAACACCACGGTGGAAGAGCTGAAGCGGGCCAACAAGTTGGCTGCCAATGCCCGCGTGGCCACCGGCCAGATCCTGCTGGTGCCGATGAAGCCGAACAATGGCCAGGATGACGACTCCGGACAGATCCAGTTGGCGGCCGCGCCGGAAAAGCGCGATCCGATGCCGCTGGCGCCGCCGGTACGAACCAATCTGCCCAAGGTGCTGGTTGCAAGCGTGAAGCCACAGCCGGCCGATCCGCGTCCGGTGGTGAAGGAAACGGTCATCAAGGAAACCGTCCAGGCCGATGTGCAGCCCGTGTCGCCTCCCGAGCCGCGTAATGAAGGTGGCCTGATGCTGGTGTCGGCCGAGCCGTCGACCTTCCGCCCGGTGCAGATGCCGTCCCCGACCATCACGCCGACCGCGCCGCGCACGGTGTCCGATGGCCCGCGCGGCCTGATCGTGGACGAGAATGCCGCTCCGGTGGTGAAGCCGGTGGAAAAGCAGGCTGCGCGCAGTGCCGTCTCCGTGCATACGGTGGCGAAGGGCGACACCATCTACAACATCGCCCAGCGCTACAGCCTGAGCGTGCAAGAGCTGAAGCAACTCAACGGCATGCGCAGCGACCGCATCACGCTGGGTCAGCACCTGAAGGTGACGGCACCGGCTGGCAAGCCGGAGGCCAAGCTGGTCCATGCCGAGAAGGAAAAGGCGCCGCAGCCGAAGGCCACCGTCTACACGGTGCGTCGTGGCGATACGCTGTACAGCATCGCGCAACGCCACAATGTGGCTGCGGAGGACCTGAAGCGCTGGAACAACCTGGGCCGCCACATCCAGCCTGGTGACCAGGTGAAGATTCTGCTGACGCGCGGATAATGTGCTGGACTTGGTCTGAATGGGCCACCCGCAGGAAACGGTAGTACCAATCAAAAAACCCCGGTTGGCGGGGGGTTTTGTTTGGCAGCAGATGGGAATCAGCCCGCGCAGTAGCCCCGACAAAGCGCG
>CBIHQA010000234.1:0-6293 GCA_966211475.1 uncultured Neisseriales bacterium | reverse complement strand
CTTCCTTCTTCACCCCCAGCAGGTCGATGCGCTGGCCGCCGGTCACCTTGACCATCGGGATCGCGTACTTGTCGGCCACGTCGGCGATGCGGCGCAGTTCGGACGAGTTGGTCACGCCGCCCTTCATCTGCGGGATCACCGAGAAGGTGCCGTCCTTCTGGATGTTGGCGTGGGCACGCTCGTTGATGAAGCGGCTTTGCGGATCGTCGATCGCCTCCTTCGGCCAGGTGGAGATCAGGTAGTAGTTGATCGCCGGGCGGCAGGTGGCGCAACCGTTGGGGGTGCGCCAGTTGAGGAATTCGTAGACCTGCTTGTGGGTGAGCAGCTTTTCCTCGCGGATCGCCTTGCGCACGTCGCCATGGTTGTGGTCGGTACAGCCGCACACCGCCTTGGTCTTGGGCGACTCCTGGAAGTTGGAGCCGAGCGTGTTCATCAGGATCTGCTCGACCAGGCCGGTGCACGAGCCGCAGGAGCTGGCGGCCTTGGTGTGCTTCTTCACGTCGTCGACGGTGAACAGGCCCTGGGTGTTGATCGCCTTGACGATGGTGCCCTTGCACACGCCGTTGCAGCCGCAGACCTCGTCGCTGTCCTGCATGGCGGCGGCCTTGTTCTGCCCCTGGTGGCCGGTGTCGCCGAGGTTGGATTCGCCGAACATCAGCGCATCGCGGATGTCGCTGACCGAGCGGCCTTCCTTCAGCAGCTTGAAGTACCAGGCGCCGTCGGCAGTGTCGCCGTACAGGCAGGCGCCGACCAGCTTGTCGCCCTTGAGCACCAGCTTCTTGTACACGCCGCCCGCCGGGTCGGACAGGATGATTTCTTCGGTGCCCTCCCCGCCCTGGAATTCGCCAGCGGAGAACAGGTCGATGCCAGTCACCTTGAGCTTGGTAGACAGCACGGAACCCGTGTAGCGGCCGATGCCCATCAGCGCCAGGTGGTTGGCGGCGACCTTGGCCATTTCGAACAACGGGGCGACCAGGCCGTAGGCGGTGCCGCGGTGGTTCACGCATTCGCCGACGGCGTAGATGCGCGGGTCGTAGGTCTGCAGGGTGTCGTTGACCACCAGGCCACGGTTGCAGTGCAGGCCGATCTTTTCGGCGAGGTCGGTGTTCGGGCGGATGCCGACGGCCATCACCACCAGGTCGGCCGGTTCTTCGCTGCCGTCCTTGAAGCGCACCGCCTTGACCTGGCCGTTGTCGTCGCCGACCAGTTCGGCGGTCTGGGTGTTCAGGCGGAAGGTCAGGCCGCGCTCGGCCAGCGACTGCTCCAGCAGCTTGCCGGCGGTACGGTCGAGCTGGCGCTCCAGCAGCCAGTCGCCCAGGTGCACCACCGTGACGTCCATGCCGCGCAGCTTCAGGCCGTTGGCGGCTTCCAGACCGAGCAGGCCGCCACCGATCACCACCGCGTGCTTCTTCACCTTGGCGGCGTCGATCATCGCTTGGGTGTCGTACATGTCGCGGTAGCTGATGACGCCCTTCAGGTCCTTGCCGGGGATGGGCAGGATGAAGGGGTTGGAGCCGGTCGCCAGCAGCAGGCGGTCGTAGGGTTCTTCGGTGCCGTCCTCGGCGATCACCACGCGGCGGATGCGGTCGACGTTGACCACCTTCTTGCCGACGTGCAGCTTGATGTTGTTGTCTTCGTACCAGGCATAGGGGTTGAGCACGATGTCGTCGAAGGTCTGCTCGCCCGCCAGCACCGGCGACAGCAGGATGCGGTTGTAGTTGGGGTGCGGCTCGGCCCCGAACACCGTGATCTCGTACTGGTCGGGCGTGAGCTTGATCAGCTCTTCGATCGTGCGGATACCGGCCATGCCGTTGCCGATCACCACCAGTTTCGGTTTGGTCAGTTCTACGCGGTCCATCGTCTTCCTCCTCAATCCCAAAACCAAAAGCAATTCGTTACTTGCCGCTCGCCAGCCAGGCGAACAGCAACACCAGATTCATCAGCAGCGACAGCAGCGCCACCGTCTGCCAGACCTTGAGCGGCGCCCGCTCCATCAGCGGCACGTGGCGCGGTGCCAGCGGCTGGGTTTCGCCCTTTTCCAGGGCCACGCCGAATTCCTCGGCGGTCTCGAAACGCTGGGCCGGTTCCTTGTTCACCGCGCGGTAGAGCACGGTGTCCAGCCACAGCGGCAGGTCCGGCCGGTAGCGCGAGGCCGGCACCGGCTGGCCGAAATTGGGGCGCTGGAAGGGCTCGATCTCGCCATACGGATAGCGGCGGGTCAGCGCGTGGTAGAGGGTGACGCCGGCCGCGTACAGGTCGCTGGCGACCGACGCCGGCGTGCCGTTGAACAGCTCCGGCGCCAAGTAACTAGGGGTACCCGGCACCTCGCCGGCCGCCTCGTCGGTCAGCCCCGGGCAGTGCGCGACGCCGAAGTCCAGCAAGCGCAGGCGGCCGTCGGCCCCGAGGTGGACGTTCTCCGGCTTCACATCGCGATGCAGGATGTTGCGCTGGTGCAGTACGCCCAGCGCCCGCACCAGGCGGATGCCAATGCCCACCGCTTCCGGCGCGCTGACAGGACGGCCGCTGCGAATGCGTTCGGCCAGCGTCTCTCCGGCATACCAGCGCTGCACAAAATAGAGGTGCGCCCGCTCCGGCACCGGCAGCACTTCGGCGAAGTAGTGGGCGGCCACCCGCTTCATCAGCCATTCCTCGACCAGCAGCGCGCGGCGGGCACGGGCATCGTCCTCCGCCGCGAGTGCCAGAGTCTTGAGGATGGCAGGCGACCCATCGGCGCCGGTCACCCGGTACACCAGGCTGTTGCGGGTTTCGACCAGCACCCCGTCCACCCGCCAACCTTCAAACAGCTGGCCGGCGGCGAGGCGCGGCGGCAGTTGCAGGGTACGGGCATCGTCCAGCTCATCGACCAGGGTGCGTTCCGGCACGTGCTGCACGTCCACCACCAGTGCGGTGGCGTTGTCGACGCTGCCCATCTGCTGCGCATTGCGGACTAGCGCGTCGGCGGCGGCCTGCGGGTCCGGCAGGTCGGTCAGCAGCGAGGCCAGACGCGTTTCCGGCAGCACCGTCCACACGCCGTCGCTGGCAATCAGGAAACGGTCACCCGCTTCCAGCGGTTCGTCCGCGTAGTCCGGCACCACCTGAGTATCCAGGCCCAGCGCCCGCTTCAGCACATGGGTCAGGCCGGGCTGCGCCCAGGTATGGTCTCGGGTCAGGCAGCTCAGCATGCGGTCGCGCAGCCGGTAGACCCGGGTGTCGCCGACATGGGCCACCACCGCACGCCGGCCACGCAGCACCAGGGCCGCCAGCGTGGTCATCAGCGGGCCGTGGGCCGGCTGGCTGACCTGCGCCTCGCCCATCAGCCACTGGTTCTGGGCGGAGATCACCGCGTCCAGCGCGGCCGGTACCGTCCAGGTTTCCGGTGTGGCGTAGTAGTCGGTGGTCACGGCGCGCACGGTGGACAGCGCCGCCAGTTGGCCATCGGCCGAGTTGGATACCCCGTCGGCGACCACGAACAGACAGCCCTTGACGCTGCGCGCGCCGCCGTCCGGCGTGGCGATCTGCCACGCGTCTTCGTTGCGGTGGTGCGGGCCTTTGTCGCTCGCCACACCGTAGGCCACCGAGAGGTTGCTCACCTTGTCGTCCTCAGACGCGAGCTGCGGTCACGGTGGCGGAGCCCCAGGTGGTACGCCACCGGGTCTTCACGCCAGACAGGCCCACCCAGGCCACCAGGCCCAGGCTGGCGAACAGCCACAGACCCAGCGAATAGCCACCGGTAGCCTGCTTCACCGCGCCCAGCCCCGCCGCCAACAGGAAGCCGCCCACGCCACCAGCCATGCCGATCAGGCCGGTCATCACGCCGATTTCGGCCTTGAAGCGCTGCGGCACCAGCTGGAACACCGAACCGTTGCCCATGCCCAGGAACAGCATCGCCAGCACGAACAGCACCACCGTGCCGACTGCGCCGCCGGGGTTGAAGCCGGCCGCCGCGATCAGCAGCGAGGCACAGGTGTAAACCACCAGCAGCGCACGCACGCCGCCGATGCGGTCGGCCAGCACGCCACCCAGCGGGCGCATCACCGAGCCGGCGAACACGCAGGCCGCCGTGTAGAAGCCAGCCGTCTTCGGGTCAAAGCCGAACTGATCGTGGAAGTAGCCCGGCAAGCCACTGGCAAAGCCGGAAAAGCCGCCGAAGGTCACGCAGTAGAAGAACATGAACCACCAGGCATCCTTGTCGCCCAGCACCTTCAGGTAGTCGGCCATGCGCTTCTTCGGGGCCTCGCCTGGCGCATCCTTGGCGAACACCAGGTACAGCACGAAGGCGATGGCGACCGGAATCGCGGCGATGCCGAACACATTGCTCCAGCCGAAAGCCAGCGCCAGTGCCGGGGCGAACAGCGCGGCCAGCACGGTGCCGGAGTTGCCGGCGCCGGCGATGCCCATCGCGGTGCCCTGATGCTCAGCCGGATACCAGCGCGACGCCAGCGGCAGCGCCACCGCGAACGATGCACCCGCCACTCCCAGGAATAGACCCAGCAGCAGCGCCTGACCCAGGCTATGGATGCCCAGCTGCCAGGCGGTCAGCAGCGAAGCGATCACGATCACCTGCGCCACCACGCCTGCCCGCTTGGGCTTCAGGTGGTCTACCAGCACGCCCATCACCAGCCGCAGCAGTGCCCCGGCCAGAATCGGTGTGGCCACCACCAGCGCGCGTTGCTGGGTGGTCAGGTGCAGGTCGGTCGCGATCTGCACCTGCAGCGGGCCCAGCAGATACCAGACCATGAAGCTCAGGTCGAAATACAAAAACGCGGTCAGCAGCGTCGGCGTGTGTCCCGCCTTCCAAAACGATCGATCCACGGTCGTCCCCTCTCCAAGTCCGAAACCAGAAAACAAAAACGGCGTCCGCCCGCGAAATCGCGAGGGGACGCCGTTGTCCGATTCGGCCGCCCTACGTTGGGCAACCGTCGTATGTTCAGTGGCAAAGCACATCTTTGTGCCGCCGCTGGTTGGATAGCAAAGGGTGTGCCAGACAGGCAGAAGATGAAGAAAATTAGCCCGTCAGCCGCATGAATGCTTGATCTAGGACAAGCGTCGGACTAAACGGAAACGGGTGTGGGCAGAGAAGTGGCGCGCCCCGTGTTGGTGCGACGCACCAAGACAAGGCAGTGCGGGAAAGCGTTCGCGGGGTGGAGCAACGTGGAAAATGGGGTTTGTTGGGCTTCGCTACGCTCAGCACCAACCTACGCGCACTGTCGGCTCTCGTTTGACGTCGGGGAGGCGACCTACTGTCCTATGCGTAGGTTGGTGCTGAGCGTAGCGAAGCCCAACAAACCCCTACCTCCACGACGCACCTGTCAGGCTTGTCACCGACCCACCAGCAAAAACCGTCACTACTGCTCCAACCGCTCCACCATCAACCCACTCAACCACTGCATGAACACCTGCACGCGGCGCGGCAGATGGCGCCGGTTGGCATAGATCAGCGACACCGGCATCGGCGCCGGGCGGAAGTCGGGCAGGATTTCCACCAGGCGGCCGGCCACCAGCTCCTCCCGCGCACCGACTTCGGGCACCTGGATGATGCCCAGCCCCTCCATCGCTGCCCCCTGGTAAGTCAACGTGCTGTTGACCGTCAGCGCGCCGGGCATCGAGATATAGACCGTGGCGCCCTCCGCATCCACATATTCAAACCCCGGATCGCGCGCGCCCAGCGTGCCGACGTAATGCACCAGCTGATGCCCCGCCAGGTCGGCCAGGGTCTGCGGCGTGCCCATCCGGGCCAGATAAGCCGGGCTTGCGCAGTTGATCATCCGGTAGTGGCCCACCGGCCGGGCAATCAGCGAGGAATCGTCCAGACTGCCCACCCTCAGCACGCAATCGAAGCCCTCTCGCACCAGATCCACCCGGCGGTCGGTGGACGACAGCTCGATTTCCAACTCCGGATGCGCCTCCAGAAACGCAGGCAGATGGGGCAGTACCGTGTCGCGCGCCACCACCTGCGGCATGTCCACTCGCAACCGCCCTCGTAGCAGGGTTGGCCCCTCGCGGAACAGCCCTTGCAGCTCCTCCACATCATCCAGGATGTCGCGGCTGCGCTCGTAGAACACCTGGCCATCCTGCGTCATCTGCACCCGCCGCGTGGTCCGGTGCAGCAATCGTGTGCCCAGTTCGCCCTCCAGTTGCTGGACGGCCGCCGATACGCTGGCCTTTGGCAGCCCCAACTGATTGGCAGCGGCCGTGAAGCTGGCCAGCTCCGCCACCCGCACATAGATCCGCATGGCTTCGATCTGATTCATCGCCCCTCCACTGTTCGTATTTTATGAACAGTATAGACACAG
>CBIHQA010000233.1:0-6307 GCA_966211475.1 uncultured Neisseriales bacterium | reverse complement strand
CCCAATGCCACGAACAGCGGCAGCAGGTGCTCGTCGGTTGGGTGGTGCAGTGCTGCGTCCGGGGCCTGCCGGCGGTAGTCGAGCAGTGCGTCGACGTCGTTCGCCGCCAGCCGCCCTGCGAACCATTGCTGAAAGCGGCGGGTATCGGGATGTGGCACCCGCTCGTGCAAGTTGTGCGTCAGGCTGCCGGAGGCGAACACCAGTACGTCGTCCTGCGGCAAACCGGTCAGCGCCTGGCCGACGCGGTAGTGGTGCGCCGGGTCCAGCCGGTGTTGAATTGCCAGTTGTACCACCGGGATGTCGGCGTCCGGGTACATCACCCGCAGCGGCACCCAGGCACCATGGTCCAGCCCCCATTCCTGATCGACAACGGCATCGAAACCGGCATCATCCAGACGCTGGCGCAGCGTGGCAGCCAGCTCCGGCGAGCCGGGCGCCGGGTATTGCAGCTGGTACATTGGCGCCGGGAAACCATAAAAGTCGTGGATGGTGGCCGGCCGGGAAACACCGGTCAGTGCGGGCTGCGGCCGGCTCCAATGGGCCGAGATGGCGAGGATGGCGCGCGGGCGCGGCAACGTATCGGCCAGCCTGCGCCAAGCTTCGCCAGCGGTGCCGGCATCCAGTGCCAGCATGGGCGAACCGTGGGAAACGAAAATCGGGGACAGCGACATCGGGATGGCTCCGGGTATCCATCGGAAACGGCAGCACGGCCTTATGGACCATGCTGCCGGGTAGATCAAATCCCGCCTGCAAGCGGAGACCGTGACAGGTGAAGCGGAAACCTCAGCCGGCGCGGCGGCTCGGCTTCAGCGCCAGCGCGCCATCGCCCAGCAGGGCCAGCGTCAGCGAGGCCAGCGCCAGGAACACCGGGTATTCCCACCCACCATTCTGGTTGGAGAACATCCAGCCATTGCCCAGGTGCACGGTGGTGGCGCCGATCAGCTCAACGGTCAGCACAGCGGCTACCCAGCGCGGGAACACGCCGAGCACCAGCATGGCGCCACCAAGCACTTCCGCTGCGATCACCGGATAGGCAGTCCAGGCAGGGAAACCGACCGAGGCGAAGAATTGCGCGGTGCCGGCCGGCGTAAACACCAGCAGCTTCAGCAGGCCGTGGGCCAGGAACATGGCACCGAGCGCGATGCGCAGCACCAGCGCGGCGTAAGGGGCGGTACGGTTGTCGATCATGATGGGTCTCCTCCAGAAGGCCGCCGGAGCGGCCTCGGGTTGAATATTGTGATGGCGCCTGAGGCTTAGCCGCGGCGAATCCAGGTCGGCGCGATGCCGGTGCCCTGGCCCATGCCGTAGCCGAAGGCGATGTTCAGCATGCCCATCGGCTCCAGCAGGCGGGCGCTGCCCAGGCCGCCGGCGTCGATGGTGGCGAAGCCCAGCTTCTCGGCGAACTGGCGCACGGTTTCCTTGGCGGCGGCGTCATCCCCCGCGTAGAACACCGGCACGCGCTGGCCGTTGCCGAAATCCGGCCCTTCGCCGAACACCTGGGCGAACACGGTGT
Organism: uncultured Neisseriales bacterium; assembly: GCA_966211475.1. Taxonomy (GTDB): domain Bacteria; phylum Pseudomonadota; class Gammaproteobacteria; order Burkholderiales; family Leeiaceae; genus Leeia. Next base: position 4,794 of record CBIHQA010000233.1, on the reverse strand, counting down.
TGAAGGCCTTCACCACCTTGGCGCCCGGTGCCAGCTTGGCGATTTCCTCGGCGGCCGAGGTGGTGTGGCCGATCGACAGTCCGGAGAAGTCGGGCTTCAGCGGGTTGCTGATGTCCACCAGCACCTTGCCGTCCAGGCTGCCAGCCGCCTTGAGCGCATCGGCTGCCGCGCCATAAGGCGTGGCCAGCACCACCAGCGAGGCACCGGCTACCGCATCGGCCACGCTGGCGGCCTTGGCATCCACCGCAGCGGCGGCGGCGCGCGCCTTGTCCAGGTCCGAACCAGCCAGGGTGACCTGGTAACCCGCAGCCACCGCGCGCTTGGCGATGCCGCTACCCATGTTGCCGTAACCGATGATGGCGATGCTGCTCATGATCTTGCTCCTGTCGGATTGAGGGTGAGGGCGGAGGACGGTGATGTCTCTCGCGTCTTGAGGCGTAGTTTGATTGCGTCACATTCACGGATAAACTGTCGATATCGTGATTTTTTATCCCTTAAATAGGGATAATTGAATCCGGAGACTGGATTCAGGGCTGCGGCAACGGGAGAACGGGTATGGACCGCTGGCAGGCGATGCAGGTCTTCGTGCGGGTGGTGGAAACCGGCAGCTTCGTGCGCGCTGCGGAAAAACTCGGCCTGTCGACCACCGCCACCTCGCGGATGGTGGCGGAGCTGGAGTCACACCTTGGCACCCGGCTGCTGCAGCGGACCACCCGCCGGCTCAGCCTGACCGAGGCCGGTCAGCGCTTCTTCGCCCGCGCCGGCCAGTTGCTCACCGACCTGGAAGAGGCCGAAGCCGAAGTCGGCTCCGCCACGCAGCGGCCGACCGGCCGGCTGCGGGTCAGCGTGCCGCTGTCCTTCGGGCTGCTGCATCTGGCCAAGCTGTTCCCGCTCTACCGTGCCCGCTATCCGGACGTGTCGCTGGAAGTGGACGTGTCGGACCGGCAGGTGGACCTGGTCGACGAAGGCTACGACCTGGCGGTACGCATCAGCAGCCAGCACCGGCCAACCTATGTGGGCCGGCATCTCACCAAGATCCGCATGGCCCTGGCCGCCTCACCGGCCTACCTGGAGCGCCATGGTGCCCCCGCCTCGCCGGAAGACCTGGTCCACCACAACTGCCTGAGCCACCCCGGCGGCGCGGTCACCGACAGCTGGACGTTCTCCGGCCCGGACGGCCCGACGACGGTGCGGGTGCGTGGCAGCCTGCGCGCCGACAACGGCGACCTGCTACGCGCCGCCGCGCTGGCGGGCGAAGGCCTGATCCTGGAGCCGACCTTCCTGATCGGCGAGGACCTGCTGCGTGGCGACCTGGTACCGCTGCTGCCGGAATGGACCCGCCACACCCTGTCCGCCATGGCGGTCTACCCGAGCCGGCGCTACCTGTCGGCCAAGGTGCGAACGTTTGTGGAGTTCCTGCAGGAGGCCTTCGCCGGCGAGCCGGAGTGGGATCGCTGGCTGACCGCCGGTCCTCCACCGTAGCCCGGATGCAGCGCAGCGAAATCCGGACTACATGAGGCGAGGCGAGCTCAGGTCGCCGTCAGCGTCATGCCGATCGGAAAGTGATCGGAGAACCCGCCGGGGTCGAAGCCGCGTTCCGCCGGCCGGCCATGGCGGCGTGGTCGAGGCGGGTTGTCGATGCCCATGATTGACAGCGCCTCCACCCGTGGCGCCTCGTCGATCACCCAACCACCGGTGCCGGCGAAGATGCCGCGGCTCACCAGCGCCTGGTCCAGCATATTGAAGCGCCCGCCGTAGAACAGGCTTCCCGCGCCCTGCCCCACGTATGGCCACATCAGGTTGAACAGATAATGCGGGCTGTCGGAGTGGATGGCCTGGTCGAGGTCATTGGTGGCCAGCGCGTACTCCATCAGCGAGCGGTTGAAGGGCTCGTCGTTGAAGTCGCCCAGGCAGAGGATGGGCGCGTCGTTGCCTTTTTCCTGGCAGATGCGCTCGATCCAGTAGGCCAGCGTCTCGCCGGCGGTCATGCGGTAGGGCTCGGACTCGTACTGGCCGCCGCTGCGCGAGGGCCAATGGTTGCCGATGCAGACCAGGTCGCGGCCGCTGATCTTGAAGTTGACCTGGAACAGGTCGCGGGTGGCCAGCCGCTTGACCACCCAATGCTGGAACCACTCGCCCGCCTGGACCCGGGTGCTGTCGTACAAAAAGGCCACGTCGATGCCACGATGGTCGTTGGTGTCAGCATGCACCACCTGGTATTCGCGGCCGGGCAGCGAGATGGCCTCGGCCAGCTGCACCAGCACGCGGCGGTTTTCGACTTCGCAGACGCCGAGGATGTCCGGCCCGAGCCCCTGGTTGAGGCTGCGGATCACCTTGGCGAGCTGGCTGATCTTGTTGGCCAGCACGCTGGCGTCCCAGCCGCGTAGCTCGTTGCCGATGACGCGTTGCAGTTTTTCGTCACGCGGGGCATCGAAGGTATCGAACAGGTTTTCGAGGTTCCAGAATCCGACGTAGAGGGGGCTAGGCATGGGCGGTCTCCGGCAAGACAGGGGCAATGACGCCCGCCGTCCAGGCTAGACGTCGCTGCCTGCCAGCTTAAGAGGATCAAGAGGGCGAAACGCCTGTCCGCATGGACGGGGGAAGTGACGCTGAAGAGCTTCAGCGCCTCACGCCTTGCGCAGCATGAGGCGGGGACAGCAGCCTCTCGTAGGTTGGGCTGGAAAGCCCAACAGAGCGCCGGTTCTACGTTGCCCCATTGGGTGCCCCGGCTTCAGGTCCGAACTCCGCCTAGATCGCCTTATCCTGGCCAACGGCACCCATGAGCCCCCCTCCCCCACCAGACAAGCTATCCCTCGGAATGCAGGCGCCGCCCCGGCTCCAGCCGATGCAGGAATTTCGTCAGGGAGTCGGGCGGGGAATCGAGGCCGAGGTCTTCGAGCATCTGGCCGACACTCCCGCGGTGATAGCAGGCATGCGTGATGACGTGCAGCAACATCTCCTCGCAGGACATCGTGCCGCGGTCTCCATCCACGAACGTGAAGGGGATGCGCTGCTTCAAGCGCTCTTCGGACACGCTGGAGACAAACTCGAGATACCAGCCATCCGTCGCGCTGACGGCCTCTCGCAACGCCGGCAGATCAGGTATCCGGTCGGATTGGGTGGCATGGAAGGCCGACCCGACAGCACCGGTCAGATGCCCCTGAAAAATCCGGTCCACCACATTGGCGTGGTCAAGTATCTGGAGCATCGCATCCCATTCGACGGGATATTGCCGCGCATCGAACGTTGCAAGCGCGTTGTGGAGCTCCGCGTTTGCCCAGGCTTTGTATGCGAACAGAGAAACCAGCGTGCTGCTCATGGTGAGGAAACTCCCTACCGTTGTGCCTCTTGAGACGAAGCCAAACAAGCCATGCCTGCCTGGCATCGAATGGACGGTGGCAAGCGTCAGACGGGCTTTGCCCAATCCGGCAGCGGCTTGTCCCGGAAATACGCGTGGATCATCTTCAGATTCTCCGCATGCACGCCCTCGTAAGCATCGAAGCTGCTGATCCAGCCCTTGTCGACCGCCTCCCCGATGAAATCCTTCATCCGGGTTCGCAGGAAGCCCGGATCGTGCGCCGCTGCCACCATGCGGGTCAGGTATTGCAAGGTGGCGTCGATCAGGGTGCGGGTATAGCCGCCATCCGACAGCACGGCCGGATCGCCATGGTTGGGGTAGATCGCGTCGTACTGCATCTGTCGCAATCGGTGCAGGTTGTGGACGTGGTAGTCGATCTGGTCGACTTCCGACAGGTAGGTGACAGTGTCTTCCAGCGTGTCGCCCGCCAGCAGGGCGCCCTGCTCCGGCAGGTTGATCAGGGTGGAGTCGGCGCTGTGGATGTTGATGTTGCGCAGCTCCACCGACACCTTGCCCACCCGCAGCGTGGTCTTGTCCTGGTAGGCGGAGGTCGGCAGCAGCAGCGGCTTGATGGCCGGCAGGCCGTGCAGCGAGCCTTCCTCGATCGCCGCCTGGTGACGGGTCAACAGGTCGGCGGTGGCGGCGCTGGCGAGGATCGGGCTGTCGCGGTAGACCACGTTGCCGCCGATGTGGTCGAGGTGCCAGTGGGTCAGTACCAGGGTGAAGCGACGAATGCCGCGTTCCTGCAGGTAGTCGCGTACCCATTGAGCCTGGGCCGGCGACGGGAAGGAATCGATCACGATGGCTTCCGCGCCGCTGTGGATCGCGTAGGTCGCCACGCCCAGTTCCATCGCGCCGTCGTCGTGCCAGTTGCGGTGGGCGAACACGCGGGGCCGCTTGGGGTCGCGGCCGGTGTAGAAGGCGGTCAGGTGTTCGTTGATCTCGATGACGTCGATGGTGGTACCGTCGATCAGCCCGCTGTTCATGCCTCGCTCCCCAGGATGGCCAGGACCACCGCATCCGAATCGGTGGTGAATGCGTGCCGCTCGCCAGGCGGGATGGTCAGCATCTCGCAGCCGTGCAGGCGCACGGTCTGTTCGCCGAATACCACGCCGATCTGCCCTTCCAACACGCAGATGCGCTCAGTCGTCGCATGCAGTTCCGACGGATAGTCCTGCGGCTTGAGATTCAGCAGCACCAGCGCAGTGCTGGCAAGCCGTCCCAGCGAATGGTCGGTGTCGACCGGCAGCGAACGGCCCAGCTCGACCAGGCGGGTGACAGGAAACATGACAGGCTCCTTAGCTTGCGGCGACAGGCGCCGATTGATCGGCCTATTGTCGTCGCGCCTCATCGCGTAATCTTCAATGAAATTTCCATAATGGTTTCCTGACGAGACATGATCGACCTTGACCTGCTACGCCACTTCCTGTCGCTGG
>CBIHQA010000232.1:0-6307 GCA_966211475.1 uncultured Neisseriales bacterium | reverse complement strand
CTCTCTTTGAACCCCCCCCCGCGTAGCGGGGCCGCCACGGGCGGCGGGGTAATCACCGCCCCCCCGCCCGCGGGGGGCGACCAGGCTACGGGGCTACTGATTGGCCACTGCCTCTACCTGGATACGCAACCCCACATCCATCTTGAAGCCATAGGGTTTGCCGGCATCCAGGCCGAAGTCGTCTCGCTGCAGGCGGCCTTCCGCGTCGGCACCGCACCAGTCGCGCTTGAGCAGCGGGTGCGGCATGCACTTGAAGCTGTTGATCTTCAGTACCACCGGCTTGGTGACACCATGCAGGGTCAGCTGGCCCACCGCACGGACCGGCACGCCGCCCTCGCCTTCCAGCTTGCCCTGATAGCGGATCTGCGGGTATTGCGCGGCATCGAGCAGGTCGGCGCTGGTCGCCCAGTTGTTCAGCGAATTCAGGCCGAAGTCGATGCTGGTGGGGTCGATGGTGATGTCCATCGTGCCCTGGCCGGTGGCCTTGTCCAGGGTGACCGTCCCGCTGCTCTTTTTGAACTTGCCGCGCCAGACCGACATGCCCATGTGGTCGGCCTCGAAGCTCGGGTAGGTGTGTTCCGGATCTACGTTGTAGGTCGCGGTGTCCGCCAGCGCAGAGCCAGTGGCGGCGAGGATGGCCAGGGACAGCAGGAGAATCAGTTTCATCTCGGCTCCTGTAGCGCCGGGTTGATAGAGGGGATCCACCCGGCCGCATCGGCCGGAACCATGCGGAAGGATAACGGACACCAAGCCGATTTGCTGCCCTGTTACCACCAGGTCAGCCGCCAACCCGCACGATACGGTTCCTTTACCCATTTTTACAAATTCGACATATTCTCATGGCGTACATCGCGCTATTCTCTGACTCGCGATCTGCATCACCCCCAAGTGATTACATCGCTCCCGGTTCTCCCTGCCGGTGATGATTGGTCCCATGCCTCGGCATGGGACTTTCTTTTTGCGGGTCCGGTTCAGCAGGTCATCGTGGTTGGCAGGTAACGGCCGACGTGGCCGAGCGCACGCGACACGTATTCTTCCTTCTCTCCCACCGGGGCCACGTAGTGTATGGCTTGCCGAGCCGCATCTACGCCCAGTGTCCGCGCGATGATCCAGGTCGCCAGGTACTGCGACGCCAGGCATCCACCAGCGGTCGCCACATTGCCACGTGCGAAGAACGGTTGGTCCAGCACCTGCACGCCCGCTTCCTGAACCCAGGGCTTGGTGGTCAGGTCGGTGCAGGCCGGCACGTCGTCGAGCAGACCAAGCCGCGCCAGCACCAGCGCACCGGAGCATTGCGCTCCCAGCAATTGCCGCGACGGATCAAAGCGCAGCTCCCCCATGATCGCCGGGTCCTGCACCACCTGGCGGGTGGCCATGCCACTGCCGACCAGCACCGCGTCTGCTTCGCGGGCGTCCGCCAGCGTGGCTTGCGATTCCATCACCACGCCGTTCAACGACGTCACTTTGGGTGTCGGGCTGGCAATGGACACCCGCCAGCCCGGCTGCGCCGCGCGCCGCAGGATACCCAAGGCGATCAGGGAGTCGAGTTCGTTGAAACCGTCGAATGTGAGGATGGCGATGTGCACGGGCTTTCCTTCGGGCAAGGCGGCAGGCAGGCCGCAGGTTGGATACCCGGAGGAGCGTAGGCCCCCACTCCAGCACAATCAAGAAATTGTCATGGATACAATGCGGCGCTGCGATGCCGTTGGCGGTCTGCGGACGGCCTTCAGCCTGGCTTGCCGTCCTCCACCTCGTCCCAATAGCCCATCGTGGAGGACTGCCGGTAGCCCTCCCCCGTTAGCTTCACGCTGACGCGGCCGGTGTCGGTGTGCACTGCCACGTCGTGCGGGTTCGGGTTGCCGATGACCAGGTAACGGCACGGCGCGTCGGTATGGTTGTAGATCGAATGCCCCACTTTCTGCCCGGCGGGGAAGCACACGTAGTCCCCTGCCTGCATCAGATGGGTAAGCTCACCCAGCCGCAGCGTCAGCACGCCTTCCAGCACCAGCAGGTGCTCCTCCTCCAGCAAATGGTAGTGCGCCTGGTTGGCCTGCTTGCCGGGCGGCAGGATCTCGTTGGAAATGCTGATCTGCGTGCCGCCGCCGAAGGAACTGAGGTGCTGGTAGCACAGCGCGAACCGTTCGCCGCGTGCGAAGTCGTTCCAGGGCACCTCGGAGATCGGGAAGGGTTCGAATACACCGTCCGCGTTGGCGGAATTCTGTCTGCTCATGTCCGCTCCTCGCGCCGGGATCAAAGATGCCGTGTTTCCGCCGGCGTGTTCCACCAATTGTTGTGGCGACCGTCAGCGTACTTCACCGGCGCGTCGATCAGCTCCTGCGGCTCCACATCATCCAGCGCGGCCAGCTGTACCGATACATAGTCCCCGCCGATCACCTCGATATAACCACGCCCGAACGAACGCACCCCGCAATGACGGCAGAACAGGTGATGGCCACTCATGGTGCCGAATTGGTAATCACTCAATGCACCTTCCCCCGACAACAGGCGGAAGGCATCCGGCTTGATGATCACCGACCAGTTACGGGTCTTGGTGCAGATGGAACAGTTGCACTTGCCGGTACCGGCGCTGAGATCGATATCGGCCTCAAAGCGGACAGCACCGCAGTGACAGCTGCCGTGGTAGGTCTTCTTCATGAGTCAACCTCCGGGTAGGCGTGCCGGTGTTCCGGCCACGCAATCGATATGTTGAAGGCGGAAGTACCGGCATCTGGCGAGGCCGAGCGGCACGCTGCGGCTTGTCTTACTGCGCCGCCTTCGCATCCTCCACCGCCTTCTGCATCACCGCGCGCATCTTCTGCATCATCGGCCCCATGCGGGACTGCATCATGACCATGGAGCGCTGCACCACTGCCGGCATCTTCTGCACAAAGGCGGCGCCGGCCGGGCTCTTGTAGAAGTTGACCAGGCCGTCGATCTCCTCCTGTGTGAAGCTTTCCTGGTAGAGCTGCACATAGAGCGGGCGCATCTTGGCCCAGGACATCTCGTCCCGGACAACCTGCAGGAAGCCGGCGGTCGCGGACTCGATGATCTGCTGCTGCTTTTCCGACAGCTTTTCGCCCGCGGTCATCTCGGCCAGGGACTGATGCATGAGGGCATCGGTGTTGGTGAACACCGTCTCCAGCATCTTCTCCGACTGGGTGATGGTCAGCAGTTCGTCGATGGATGCCTCGGTCGGCGGGGCAGCCAAGGCGGGCATGGCCGACATGGCAAGAATCAGCACAGCGAGCAGTTTTCGCGTCATGGGTCGTTCTCTGGTTGGCAATGAGGAAGGGAGCGGCCGCTTACGGCTCGCCATCCCAATAGTCGAGGCTGGCGCTGGGCCGCTGGATCACATCGAACACGCGGGCGCCGTTCGCCGAGGCGGTGGCGAAGAACTTGCCGGAATCCGGGTATTCGCAGATTTCCGGCGCTTCGCGCGTGCTGATGGACAGGTATTTCAGCGGCGCGTCGGAGGTATTGATGATCTGGTGCGGGTATTCGGGGCCAGGCGGGATGAAGATCACGTCGCCACTACGGATCGGCAGCATCTCTCCGGCAACACGCAGCGTGCCCGTGCCTTCGAGGACGATGAACATCTCTTCCTGCGCATAGTGGAAGTGATACGGGCAAGAGCGTTTGCCGGGGGCGACGACATCGATGGAGGCCCCCAGCTTGCTGGCAACGGTGCCGGGCGCAAGCCGCGCGGTGAGAGTGTCGTAGAGCGGGTCCCGCACATCGCGCTGTAGCGGAACATCATCGTGGTTGCGGATCAGGCGGGCAGCGAGGGATGCAGCGGTGTCGTTCATGGGAGCCATCCTGCGGTCGATCAAGGAAGCCAATTCCGTGTCGGCCGTAGCATGCGCCCATATCAATGTCATGATCAAGCCGGGTCAGGTACCATCCCGCCTGCCCCTTCCGTCTGCATATTGCTCGACTTTGACGACCCATCTCACGCCCACAACCTCACGCCCACCACGTTCCAACATGGATGACAAAGCCAACACAGCACGGCGAGACGCGGTGGCCCGCCTGCGGTCCATGGTGGACATCCGAACCACCATCGAAGGCCGTTCCGACTCTCCCTATCCCGGGTTGCGGTATTACAGATTCTCCCGGCCTATGGAGTATCGAAAAACACAATGGTTGATGCCGGGCATCGTTGTTGTCCTGCAAGGCAGGAAGACAGCAAGATTCGGCCGCCACTCGCTTGCCTATGACGAGTCGAACTATCTCGTCCTGGGCGGTGAAACGGTTTGTGATGGAACCATTGTAGAAGCCGACTCAGACCACCCTTATCTCGCCATTCACCTCGATCTGCCGCCTGATGTCCTGGTGAAGGCATTCATCGCGCTCGCGGATACACGCCCCCCAATACAATCGGCCGACGTGGCGGAGACCTTCGTTTCCCCGATTGATCCGAAGGTCATTGAAGCCTTCATTCGCCTGTTACCTGCCGTTGAGGATAGCGGGGACTGTCGCCTGATCGCCCCGCTTGTTGTAGAGGAAATCATCGTTCGGCTACTTCGGTCGGAGGCCGCGGCGGCCATTCGAGGCGCTGCTGGCATGACGCGTACAGCCTCCCGGATTCAAACGGCGATGCGATTCATTCGCAACAACTTTTCTCAGGCCTTGTCAGTCGACCAATTGGCTGACCAAGTTGCCATGAGTCCCTCGCACTTTTCCCACTGTTTTCGCGAAATTTCGGGGATCAGCCCGATGCGCTACCTGCGCAATGTGCGCCTCGACGAGGCGCGTGCCTTGATGCTGGGAACTGGCATGCGCGCTGGCGAGGCTGCGGAAAAAGTCGGTTTTGAAAGTACCGCCCATTTCGCGCGCGAGTTCAAGAGCCGGTTTGATGCCTCTCCGACGGAATACGTCCGGCGAATGCTGACTCAGCAGGATTGAGCAACAAAACCGCAGTTTCAGGCGTTCTTGCATCAAGCGGGTCGGGGCTACGATCCGGGTACGGCTTCCACGACAGGCACGCACGGGACATACCGTCAGGCCCGACGCGGAACCCTCGGAAAAACCGCAGCTCTCGCATGGGAACGAAACCGCATGAGTATCAACGTCATCATCACCTTTGAAGCCACTCCGGAAAAAGCCTCCGACCTTGCAAACCTGTTGAGTCAGGCAAAGCGCACGTTGCCGGAAGTCGAAGGCTGCAAGGGCGTGTCCTTGTTCAGTAGCAGGAAAAACCCATGCATGTTCACCTTGGTCGAAGAATGGGAGTCTGACCTACAGCATCAGGCGCATATCGCCAATGTGGTTTCCTCTGGCGCCTGGGCTCACATTGCAAGCCATCTCGCTGCCGACCCGGTCAGCGATTACCATCTCGAGCTGTAACGCTTCGCTGTAGGCCTGGAAAAAGGGGCCTTGCAAAGCCAGCCCCTTGGCGCCGATCTGGAGCAGGATCCGTTCTGTTACAGGGCGCGAACGTTCCCCGAAAACCTCACCCCAGCAACCCCGCCGCAATGTTCACCGTCAGCGCCAGCAGGGTGGTGTTGAACACGAAGGCCACGATGCCGTGCACCATCACCAGCCGGCGCAGGCGGGTGGCGGCGATGCCAACGTCGGCGGTCTGCGAGGTCATGCCGATGACCACCGAGAAATAGAGAAAATCGAGGTAGACCGGGTTGTCCTGCAGGGGGAAGTCCAGCGGCGCGTCGTGCTGCTGACCGCGCAGCGTGTAGTAGACGTGGGCGTAGTGCAGTGCGAAGACGGTGTGCACCAGTAGCCATGAGACGGCAAAGGTCGCGCCGGTCCATATCACATGCAGGCCCTGCTGCGCCGGCGGCAGGGACTTGAGGCCGGACAGCTCCATCACGATGGCGGCCAGGCTGGCGATGGCCGCCAGAATGGTCAGGAACAGCACCACCGCTGCGCCGTCGTCCTGAACCCGGGCGCGCCAGCGCATGTGGTCGACGGAGGAGCGCCAGATCATCCACCAGGCCAGCAGCAGGTACAGCCCTGCCCCGATTTCCCAGCAGATCAACAAGCGGGACGCCAGCGGCCGGCCATCCGGCAGCAGGGCGAACAGCAGCAGCCCGACCGCGGTGGAGCTGCTGAGCCGCGGGCGAACGCGCAGCTGGCGCCAGAGCCTGGCGAAGGGGGACAACGGCAGTTCCATGGAGTGATCCAGTCCGGCGTGTCGTCAGATCGCCTGGCCGGCGGCCTGCTTGACGTCCTTGTAGCGTTGCTCCAACTCTTGACGGAGCTGCTTGCGCAGTTTGGCGGCTTCGAAGCGCTCGCGTTCCTCCTGCGTGGAGGGGTTGAGCGGCGGCACCGATACGGCCTTGCGGTCGTC
>CBIHQA010000231.1:0-6308 GCA_966211475.1 uncultured Neisseriales bacterium | reverse complement strand
GTTTTGCACATATTGTTAAAACTCGCGGGCCCCCCCCCCCCCCGCCACCGGGCGGGGGGGGGCCCGCGACCTACCTGACCGCTGATCGGGCTTACAGCGCGGCCAATGCCTGCTCCGCCGTCACATAGGCGTAGCCGAGGTCGCGGGCCACGGCCTCATAAGTCACTTGGCCGCGGCAGACGTTCAGGCCGTTGCGCAGGTGGACGTCTTCCAGCATCGCGCGCTTCGCACCCTTGTTGGCCAGTGCCACCGCGTAACCGAGGGTGGCATTGGTGAGCGCCTGGGTGGAGGTACGCGCCACGCCGCCCGGCATGTTGGCGACGCAGTAGTGGATGATGCCGTCGACCACGTAAGTCGGTTCCTGGTGAGTAGTGGCGCGAGAGGTCTCGAAGCAGCCACCCTGGTCGATGGCCACGTCTACCAGAACCGAACCCGGCTTCATCAGCTTGAGCATGTCGCGGGTGACCAGCTTGGGGGCGGCAGCACCGGGGATCAGCACCGCGCCGATCACGGCATCCGCAACCCGCAGCTCGTTCTCGATCGCATCCTGGGTGGAGAACAGCGTCTTGATGCGGCCGCCGAAATCGTTGTCGATTTCCTTCAGGCGCGGCAGCGAACGATCCAGGATGGTGACGTCAGCCCCCATGCCAGCGGCGACACGGGCGGCATTGATGCCCACCACACCACCGCCCAGTACCGTCACATGCCCTGGCGCCACGCCCGGCACGCCACCCAGCAACACGCCCGAGCCGCCTTGCGACTTTTCCAATGCGCGTGCCGCGGCCTGAATGGACATGCGTCCGGCCACTTCCGACATCGGTGCCAGCAGCGGCAGGCCGCCGCGCGGATCGGTTACGGTTTCGTAGGCAATACAGATGGCACCGGAATCGACCAGGCCGCGGGTCTGTTCCGGGTCCGGCGCGAGGTGCAGATAGGTATAGAGGATCTGGTCGCGGCGCAGCTGCTTGTATTCGACCGGCTGCGGTTCCTTGACCTTGATGATCATTTCCGCGCTGGCGAAGATCTCTTCGGCGGAATGGATCATGCGGGCGCCAGCGGCCTGATACTGCTCGTCGCTGAACCCGATGGCGGTGCCGGCGTTGATCTGCACCATCACCTGATGACCGTTCTTCACCAACTCCTTGACCCCGGCGGGGGTCAGGCCAACGCGATACTCGTGATTCTTGATTTCCTTGGGTACGCCAATCAGCATTCTCTTCTCTCCATTGCAGGGTCTTTAGTTCAGCACCGCGTGTGGCGGGGCCTGTCTATCGAAGAGAGCGGATGATCGGGTTGGCCGACCGCGATGGACATCGCGACGAGACGAGTACACGTAGATTGTCGTGTACTCGGTCAAGGGTACTCGCTCTCTTCGCCTACTCTGGGCGTGCCGTTTAACTTTATTAACATAAGGCGTTGAAAAAACCATAAAAACGCCTGATGTCGCGGTGCAGTCGGCTTACGGCTAGCACGCTGCATCGAGCTGTTTTATAACCCAATATTCATTGGCTCAGCTTTGATCATTCTAGTTTAATAAATTCGACTTTGACAAGACGATTGTTTATTATATTTTACACACTATAAGTCGTCGCTAATCCGCGCCAGGCGTGGATTTGGCAGAGGGGAAACCATGGCTGTGGAAGTCGCCACGCGCTTGCGAATCGTGCGGGAAAAATACGGGCTGTCCCAGCGGGAACTGGCCAAACGGGCTGGCGTGACCAATGGGACGATTTCGCTGATCGAACAGAACCGGGTCAGCCCGTCGGTGTCTTCGCTGAAGAAGGTGCTGGAAGGCCTTCCGATGACGCTGGCAGAGTTCTTCACCTTCGAAATCGACATGCAGAAGCCCTCGCCCTTCTTCGAAGGTGCGGAGCTGCCTAACCTGGGTAACGACAAGGTGCGGCTGTTCCTGGTGGGCTCCGGCGTGAAGGACCGCAACATGTCGATCATGCGGGAGTATTACCAGCCGAAGTCGGACACCGGCGTCGAGATGCTGCAGCACGAGGGGCAGGAAGGCGGCGTGGTGGTCAACGGCGAGATCGAACTGACGGTTGACGGTGAGACCCGCATCCTGCGCACCGGGGATGGCTATTACTTCGACAGCAAGCTGCCGCACCGCTTTCGCAATCTGTCGGGAGAGGTGTGCGAGATCATCTCGGCGAATTCGCCGCCGACGTTCTGAGGTTGAGGTTGGTTGGGGTGGGCCGGGGGCGAATCCCGGCGTGACCACGTGGAACCGGCGCTCTGTTGGGCTTCATAGCCCAACCTACAAGAACCGACAGTTCCCGCCTCCAAGGGCGTAGAGCGCAATAAGCGGAGCACATTGCGCCCTACGAGAACCTGATCACGGCTTTGTTGCGAAATACGGACCAAGCAAGGTCAATCCAACGGAAAATTCCGAAATCCGCAACACACATTTGTATTTCGCCTAGTGTTGCAACACCCGGTAGCGGCCTACCATCTCGACCATCGGCGGACCGTCCCAACCGGAACGGCCCCACTGCGAACGAGGACATCATGAGCAACAAAGACCTGGCTTACTGGCAGCAACGGGCCGCCCAACTCAAGATCGAAGGCCGCGCCTTCATCGACGGCGAATACACGGCGGCCGCCGATGGCAAGACCTTCGACTGCATCAGCCCGATCGATGGCAAGGTGCTGACCCAGGTCACCGAATGTGGCGAAGCCGACATCAACCGCGCCGTCGCCGCTGCCCGCCGCAGCTTCGAAGCCGGTGTCTGGTCCGGCCTCAACCCGCGTCAGCGCAAAAAGGTGCTGCTGAAGTGGGCCGCACTGATGCGCGAGCACCTGGACGAACTGTCCCTGCTGGAAACCCTGGACGCCGGCAAGCCGATTGGCGACACCACCACGGTGGACGTGCCGGGCGCCGCCTACTGCGTGGAATGGTTCGCCGAGGCGATCGACAAGGTCGGTGGCGAAGTTGCTCCGGCCGACAACCATCTAGTCGGCCTGGTTACCCGCGAGGCAATCGGTGTCGTGGCGGCCGTGGTGCCGTGGAACTTCCCGATCCTGATGGCTTCCTGGAAGTTCGGCCCGGCGCTGGCGGCAGGCAACAGCGTGGTGCTGAAGCCTTCTGAGAAGTCGCCGCTGACCGCGATCCGCGTCGCGCAGCTGGCCCTCGAAGCCGGCATCCCGGCTGGCGTGTTCAATGTGGTGCCGGGCTTCGGCAACGCCGGCAAGATTCTCGGCCTGCACATGGACGTGGACTGCCTGGCCTTCACCGGCTCCACCGGCGTCGGCAAGCAGATCATGCAATATGCCGGCCAGTCCAACCTGAAGCGCGTGTGGCTGGAGCTGGGCGGCAAGTCGCCCAACATCGTGCTGCCGGACTGCCCGGACCTGGACCGCGCAGCCCGTTCCGCCGCTGGCGCGATCTTCTACAACATGGGCGAGATGTGCACCGCCGGCTCGCGCCTGCTGGTTCATCGCGACATCAAGGACGCCTTCCTCGACAAGCTGATCGCGGCGGCCAAGGCCTACACGCCGGGCAACCCGCTAGACCCGAATACCAATATGGGCGCCATCGTCGACCAGATCCAGCTGGACCGCGTGCTGTCCTATGTGGACGCCGGACGGGCGGAAGCCAAGCTGCTCGCGGGTGGTAAGCGCGTGCTGACCGAAACCGGTGGCTACTACGTCGAGCCGACCGTGTTCGACTGCGCGGGCAACGATGCACGCATCGCCCGCGAAGAGATCTTCGGGCCGGTGTTGTCGGTGATCACCTTCGACAACCTGGACGACGCCATCCGCATCGCCAATGACTCCGAATACGGCCTGGCCGCCGCGGTGTGGACCGGCAACCTGACCACCGCCCACGAAACCGCCCGCAAGCTGCGCGCCGGCACCGTGTGGGTGAACTGCTACGACGAAGGCGGCGACATGAACTTCCCCTTCGGCGGCTACAAGCAGTCCGGCAACGGCCGCGACAAGTCGCTGCATGCGCTGGAAAAGTACACCGAGCTGAAGTCGACCCTGGTTCGACTTCGCTGAACCGCGTTCACCGGCTGTGCTCCCCGCACGGCTGAATGTGCAATCCGTGAACACCCTCGTGGTTGATGCCCGCCTAGGCGGGCATTTTTTCGTCTGTCTTCCGGGGAAATGGCACCAGCCACCTGGGAGGAATTGGCCCTCGGGAAAGTGCCATGCCGGCGCTATCGTGAAGCCATTCCCGCAGGAGACCCGAATGCTCTATCAACCCGAACACTTTGCCGCTGACGACGATGCGCTGGCTCGCCGTGTGATGGACGAGGCACCGTTTGCCACGCTAATCACCCCAACCGCCGCGACGCCCTGGATCAGCCATCTGCCCCTGTTGTGGGAAACGCCCAGCGTGGATGCCCCTCATGGTGCACTGATCGGCCATCTTGCGGCCGCCAATGGGCATCTCTCCGCGTTATTCGATGATGACAGCGTGGCGATCTTCCACGGGCCACACGCCTATGTGTCGCCGACCTGGTATCCGGAGCCGGCCGGCATGGTGCCCACCTGGAACTACGTGGTGCTGCATGCCCACGGACGAGCGCAACGACTGGACGACGCCGGCTGCGAAGGTGTGTTGCGTGCGCTGACCGCCCATTTCGAGCAGGGCCCGGATGCCTGGCGGCTGAACCTGCAGCCGGATGCATTGGCGCGGATGCTGTCGCAGATCGTTGGCTTCCGGCTGCCAATCGCCAGTCGGGAGCTGAAACTGAAGCTCAGCCAGAACCGGACGCCGGCGCAGCACGCGGGAGTAGCGGCCCACCTGGCAGCCGGCGACAGCGAGGCGCAGCGGGTAGCGGACTGGATGATCGACATCGGCCTGCCCCGCGCAACGGGCTAACCAGGGCGCCGGCGACTGGCCGAGCCCCCTGCCCGCTTGCTACAGTCGGCCGATGGACGAAACCCGTACCCGTGTTCATCTGATCACCGGCTTTCTTGGCAGCGGCAAGACCCGCTTCCTCAACCGGCTGCTGGCCCAACGACCGGCGGCCGAGCGCTGGGCTGTGATCGTCAACGAATTCGGCAGCGTCGGCGTGGACGAGGCGCTGCTGTCACCGGCCGGGCAGCCGGTCCGGCAGATCGCCGGTGGCTGCCTGTGCTGCACCACCGGCCCATTGTTGCGGGTGACGTTGACCCGGCTGCTGCGTGAGGTGAAGCCGCATCGGCTGCTGATTGAGCCGTCCGGGCTCGGCCATCCGCAAGGGGTGCTGGATCTGCTGGCATCGCCCTTTCTGGCCAGCGCGGTGGCGGCGGGCGCCACCGTCTGCGTGGTCGACCCGGCGCAGTGCCTGGATGCCCGTTACCGGGAGCACGACGCCTTCGGGCAACAACTTGCCGCGGCGGATGCCGTCCTGGTCAGCAAGCTGGATGTGTTGGCGGAGGACGTTACCCGGCAAGGCCTTGCAGCATTACAGGAGCACTGTCCGGCCTATATACCCATCCGTGCGGACCGGGCGCTGACCGACCCGTTGGCTTGGTTGGACAGCCTGGCGGGACACCAGCACCAGCCCTCACCGACCTTACTGCGCTGGGGGGCGGAGGAAGCCGAGGCGGCGCCGCTTTCCACAGGCTATCTGCAGCGGTCCGAAGCCGGTGTCACCAGCCATGGTTGGCGCTGGCCGGATACCCCTGCACAGGGGACCGGCGAAGCGCGTGAGCAGCTGGAAAGCTGGTGTGCAGCCCACGCCGATGCCTTGTGGCGCGGCAAGGCGGTATTGCGTGACGAATCCGGTGCCTGGCTCAGTTGGCAATGGGTGGCCGGGGTGCAAGACTGGCAGCCGGCGGATGCCCCCGCCGATGGGCTGCAACGGCTGGAATTGCTGGTGCAGGCGGATGCGCCCCTCACCCTGCCCTGGTAGCTGCAGTCCATCCGCAGAAGAATGCCGCCTCATCGGGCGGCATTCTATTTATGGCCTGCTGAATCAGGCATTCAGACCCGCGTCAGGACGAGACTTTCAGCTCGTTCCTAACCGACACGACGCCTTGCACCGAAGAGGCGAGGCTTGCCGCGCGATCACTCTCGGCGGCATTCGCCACGGCACCGGCCAACACCACCACGCCGTGTTCCGACTTCACCTGGATAGAGCGGCCGGACAGGTCGCGGTCCGCATGTAGCATCGCTTCCACCTTGCCCTGGAGCGATGCATCGCTGGCCAGTTGCCAGGCGCCATCCTTGCTGCTGTTGGTGCTGCCGCTGGTCTGGATGGCTGCCGATCCGCCGGCGTCGATCTTGCCGGCCGTGCTACCGCTGCCGGATGAACCGCCTGACGAGGTGCTGCCGGAGACGCCGGCCGATGCGCCGACCGAGG
>CBIHQA010000230.1:0-6334 GCA_966211475.1 uncultured Neisseriales bacterium | reverse complement strand
AGCGCGCTCGCCAAGTTCCGTTCGGATGCGGCAGCGGAACTGGCTCAGGCCCGGCCGGATCTGGCGGGCACCAACGCCTCCAGCGTCGCGCTGCAGGACCGTTTCCAGCGGACGACGGTGCGGGCGCCGCTGACCGGTATCGTGAAGCAGATCAAGGTGACGACCGTCGGCGGCGTGATCCAGCCGGGGATGGACGTGATGGAGATCGTGCCGCTGGAAGATAACCTGCTGGTCGAAGCGAAGGTGCGGCCGTCGGACGTCGGCTTCCTGCGGCCCGGACAGCAGGCGATGGTCAAGCTGACCGCTTACGACTTCTCCATCTACGGCGGCCTGGATGCCGTGGTCGAGAACATCACGGCGGACTCGCTGACCAACGACAAGGGCGAAAGCTTCTACCTAGTGCGGGTTCGGACCAAGAAGAACCATCTGGGCAGCGACGGCAAGCCGCTGCCGATCATTCCCGGCATGCTGGCTACCGTGCACATCAAGACCGGCCAGAAGACGGTGCTGCAGTATCTGCTGAAGCCGGTGATCAAAGCGAAGCAGGAGGCGTTGCGGGAGCGGTAGAAGTTCGCTCGGCGTCACCGCCTGAAACAAAAAACCCCGTCTCGAAAAGCGGGGTTTTTTGTTGTCTACTGCGACTTGGCGGAGAGCCGCAAACCCGTCGTGCGGTGGAGTCCGGGGATGGGGGAACGAGAAACGCTTCCCCGGATTTCGCTACGCTGCATCCGGGCTACGGCGCGCTGTTTTGGTATCGTCAGTAGGAGCACTGGAATAGTTAGCAACAAAAAACCCCGACCAGAAATGGACGGGGTTTTTGTGTCGGTACGGGAGTGAGCGCCGGCAGTAGTAAAGCGCCCCGCCCTACCCCGCACTTATCGCCAGTGCGCCGGACGACCGATGCCGAAGCCCTGCACGCCGTCGACGCGCATCGACTCCAGCGCCTTGCGCTCCACATCTGCTTCGACCGATTCCGCGATCACCGTCAGATCCAGACCGTGCGCGATCTTGGTCAGAGAGTCGATGAAGAACTGGTTGTCGCGGTTCTGGTCGATGCCGCGCACGAAGCTGCCATCCACCTTCAGATAGTGGAGTTTGAGCGTACTGAGGTAACCGAACGAGGCAAAGCCCTTGCCGAAGTGGTCCAGGCCGGTCTGCGCACCAAGCTCGCCAACCCGGCGGACCCATTCGCGCAGCGTGTCCAGGTGCTCCACGCCGCCGTGCTCGGTCACTTCGAACAGCATGCGACGGGCCGCGCCCGGCTGCTCCGCCAGTCGGGCGCACAGCCAGTCGACGAAGGCCGGCGTATGCACCGACGCGGGGAACAAGTTGATTGCGATCGCGTTGTCCGGCTCGGCGATCAGGCCGGCGATACCCGCATCCACCACGTGGCGGTCGAAGGCTTGCATCAGCCCCAGGCGCTTGGCCATCGGCACGAACAGGCCGGCCGGGATCAGCCGCCCTTCCGCATCACGGATGCGCAGCAGCACTTCGTTGTGCAGTACGCGGCCATTGGTGGCCACTACCGGCTGGGTATGCAGCTCGATCCGCTTGGCTTCCAGCACCTCGTTCAGCAGCGTCTTCCACTGTGTGGCGTTCAGCGCGCCGAACTCGTCGATGGTGCTGGTCTGGTGCATGAACACCGCGTTCGGACCCATCCCTTGGGCGGAGCGCAGCGCCATGTCGGCTTCCGCCAGCAATTGGCCGACCTCCTGCCCGCGGTAAGTTGCCACGCCGACATGGCCGACCTCGGTCCCCGGCACCAAGCCACGTTCTGCAAGGTTGGTCAGCATGCGGCCGAGCTTTTCGCCTGCCTGGCGGGCCACGTCCTGATCGACGTCGCCCAGCACCACCGCGAAGGAACCGCCCGCCAGCCGGGCGGCGAAGGAATCCTGCGCCTCCACCGAGCGCAGCAGGCCTTGCAGCAGCTGCCCGGTCTCGTGCATCAGGGCATCCACAGCCTGGTAGCCGCGGGCTTCGTTCAGCTGCTTGATGTCCTTGAGTTCGAGGAAGATCAGCGCGCCTTCGCCGAAGTGGTCTTCCGCCTCGACCAGTGACTTCAGCTGCATGTCGAAGTAACGCCGGTTAGGCAGGCCGGATACCGCGTCCAGGTAGGCTTCCTTGCGGATGCGCTCCATGGCTTCGGCCTGCTCGGCGAACATTTCCTTCACCTTGCGGGTCATGCGGTTCATCGCCTCGACCACGCTGCGTAGTTCCAGCGTCCAGGGGATGCGGTTCTGCACCGGGTATTCACGGTCGCAGATGGCCTTGGCCTGTTGCTCCACCGCTTGCAGGGGCCGCAGCACAAAGTGCAGGGATACCACCCCGATGCCAAAGGTGAAAACGGATGCGGCCAGGAACCACCAGAACGCTTGCACGCTGTTACGCCACATGGTGGCGTAGGCGATGCCGGGGTTGGCCGCCACCGCGACGGTACCGGCCTGTTGCCAGCCGGCCATGATCAGCGCTTCGCCGCGCGGCGTTTCCAGCGGGAACATCTGCACGAACCAGTCGGGCACGCCTTCGATCCGCACCGGCGCTTGACGCACCAGCATGGGCTTGCCCTTGATATCGGTGATCGTCACTTCGCGGTAGTAGCCGCCGTCGAACACGGCATTGACCATGCTTTCGACGACGATCTTCTCGCCGGTCGCCATATGGGGCGACAGCGTTAGGCCCAGAGACGTGGCCGTGTCCTGCGAGATGCTGCGCAACTGTTCGTTGAGAAACAGCCGCGTGTTGTGCGCACTGAGGAACACCGTGCCCGCGAACAGCAGGACGAACAGGGTGATGATGACGATGATGAGCTGGCGGAGCAGGGACATGTCGACTTCCCTTTATTCGGCCATGAAGCGCACGGTTCGTGCACCTCGACGGTAGTAGCCCCTGTCCGTAGCGGAAAGGACCGGAAGGCCTGCAATCATGAAGAGAACTCCCGCCCGAAACGCGAGGTGAGGTCGCGCCACAGGCCCAGACTGGTAGGTTTGCCAACCGCCTTGCCGCTGCCACGTTCCTTGGCGAGCCACAACCCTTCCCCGTTGAAGCTGTAGACCGGGATCAGGTCGGGGCGATTGGAGGCAGGGCGGATTTCGGGAATCAGGTTGTCCAGCACCAGAGGAATAGCGTCCGGCGTGGGGTAATAGGTCAGCACCATGTGCGCTTGGTTGATCGGGTTCCAGTTGATCGCCTTGACGTAGGTGATCCGCAGTTTGTCGACTGAAACCCCCAGCGCAAGCAGGGAGAAGTATTTGCCGATGGCGAAGTCTTCGCAGTCGCCGCCATGGCTGGCGAGTGTCTCGACCGGTGTCGCCCAGTAGTCGTTGACGCCCCAGTGGTCCTGGTCGGAGACGAAGATGACGTTCTCGTTGAAGAAGTCGTTGACCAGCTTGAGCTTTTCCAGCTCCGGCTGCTTCCTGTTGCTGGTGAGCAGCTGTTGCCAGTCCACCAGGCGCTTTCGCGCGTCCGCGCCGTACTTGGCCTCGGCCTTGGACAGCACGGCTTCGCTGAGGTTGACGCCGATCTCGCCCGCACCAGGGGCGTGACCAGCCAGCAGGCAGCCCAATAACAGCGCTACGCAGAGTCGCTTCATACGGCTGCGTCCCGGCTGGATCGCGCGCATGGGTCTCCCTCGAAGACAATGCCGCCAGCCCGGCTACGACCGGGTGGCGGCATCGTTCCGGCCTGCTATTGCACCAGGGCTTCGTCGCGCGGCTTCACGCCGAGGGCGTCAAGCAGCATGCCCGAATCCGCCAGCATGCGGTAACGCGCCCGCATTTCGTCGTATTGGCCGTTGATGTAGTCCGTGCTGGCCGTGAAGTATTCGTTTTCACTGTCCAGCAGGTCAAGCAGGGTGCGCTGGCCGAGGCTGAACTGCTTGCCGTAGGCGTCGCGGGCCAGTTGGCTCGAATCCGCGTGCTGCTTCAAGGCCGGCAGGCGCTGCTGGGCAGCAATGTAGGCGTTCCAGGACAGGCGGGCATTTTGTTCCACCTGGCGCTGCACACGGCGGGCGATTTCCTGCGCCGCATAGTTCAGCTCACGGGTTTCGCTGACGCGAGCGACGTCGCCACCACCCTTGAACAGGTTGTAGCGCAGACGCAACATGGCGTAGGTGTCCTTCACCGTACCGGCCGAGGAGCCATCCAGTTCGCGGTTACGGCTGGTGCCGAGCTCCAGGTCGAGACGCGGCATCAGTTGGGACTTGGCCGCGCGGTGCTGTGCGTCGGTCGCATCCGCGTCTGCCTTAGCCGACTTGAGGATGGGGTTGCCATCGGTCGCCTGTTGCACGGCTTCGTCCACCGACTTCGGCGTCTTTTCCGGTGCGGTGGGCTTGGTCAGCTCACCCGGCAGGGTACCGACGTAGCGGCCATAAGCGATTTCCGCCTCGTGCAGGGTCGATTCGGCAGCGGCCAGGTTGGCTTGCGCCAAGGACAGGCGGGCCTGCATCTGGTCTTCGTCCGACTTGCGGCCGATGCCACCTTGCGAACGCAGCTTGATCTGGTCGAAGGTGCGGTTATGGGCTTCCAGGTTCTGCTTGGTCAGCGCGACCAGCTCCTGGTTACGCAGCACGTCCAGATAGGATTCAACTGTCTTCAGCGCGATGTCTTCGGACGTACCAGCCACATGGTAAGCGGCCGAGCGGCGGCGTGCCTGCTGGCGGTCCACTTCGCTGGGCGTGAGCATGCCGTCGAACAGCATCTGGGTCAGCGTCAGCTGCGCTTCGCGCCGGTTGTAGCTGACCGAGCCGCCGGTGGCAGTACGGGTGGTGAGGTTTTCGGTTTTTTCCCGACCGGTCCCCAGAAGGAGGTCAACCTTCGGAAAATAACCTGCACGCGCTTCCTTCACTGCTTCATCGGTGGCGCGTCGCTGTGCTGCATCGGACAGGATGTCCGGGCTTTCTCGCAACACTTGTTCAACGATCTGCTGCAAGGTTTCGGCATTCGCCTGAGCGGCGACCCCAAATACTACGGCCAAAACCAGTGCGCTTTTTTTCATCTTGCTACCCGTGCGCATGTAATTGCTCCTTGCGTCAAAACGACGTCGCCTGCGCTTTTGCGCAGGCTGACGGCCCTCCCCCGGTAACGTCTTGTTTCGGGGCTGTGATTTTTCTTAGTACGTCCCGTCCAATATAGGCAAGCGACCGCAACATGACAAAGGGAAAAGCACTCCTTTGCCGGTTCGCGTTGCGACCGTGATGTTACATAAAAAACGGGGCGGTGAACCGCCCCGTTGAGTTGCTGACATCAATGTCAGTGCGTATCGATCTGATGATTGGCAATCAGGGTATTCAGCAACGTCGACGGATCGACATTCACCCCTTGCAGCGTTGCGATCGTCACCGCATCGGTATGGTCCCCACCGTTGGCATCAAACTTCACCACCGTGTTGCCATGTCCATCGGCCTCGAACTGCAGGAAGGCACCCGGGTTGGCGTTGAACGACGTTTCGCCGCCGGAGACACTGGTCAGCAGATCAGCAATGTTCAGCTTGTCGCCACCCGAACCAATGGTGAAGTCGGTGATGGTGTCCTGGCCGTTTGTCGCGACACTGGAGAACTTGAAGGTGTCGCTACCCAGACCACCGGACAGGAGGTCATTGCCAGCACCGCCCACCAGGATGTCGTTGCCACCGCCGCCGGAGAGGACGTCCGCACCAGAGGTACCGGTCAGCGTGTCGTTGCCTTCGTAGCCGAAGACATGCGAACCGGTCAGGCTTTCGCCAGCCGACGTTCCCTGCACGCTGTTGCCCGACGGGAGCAGTAGCGCGTTGATCTGGCTGCTGACGGAGTCACCGTCGCCATCGGTAGCGGTGATGCCGTAGCTCAGATTGATCGCGTCGCCCGCCGTCTGCTGGTGGTAAGAGAACGTGCCCAACTTGAAAGTCTGCGTATCCGCCGCACCGGCAATCTGGATCGCGCTAAACGCGGTGTCGGAGTTGACCTCGAACGTCCAGCCGTCCTTCAGGCCGTTGATCGTGACCGAGTTGCCGTTGTCCACCAGCGTGATGCCGGACGTCACCACGTTGCCGTTCTGGTCGTGGATGACGATGTTGCCGACACCCAGATTGATCTGCGACTCGGTACCGTGCGCGTCGTCGCTCACGATTGCGGTAACGGTGAGATTGGCCTTGTTGTTGCCGCCGCCCGTCACATACACCTTCTCGTCGAAGCTGGTAGCGAAGTTGTGTCCGGTATAGCTGAAACCGCTGGCGGTCGAGGCGGTCTGGAGGCCGTTCACGAAGTCGAAGCGACCAACTTCACCCGTCTTGAAGCTGTTGCCGTCGCTGATGCCGATCTGGGTGCTATTGGTGTTGACCGAATTGCCGCTAGTGGTGGAAA
>CBIHQA010000229.1:0-6395 GCA_966211475.1 uncultured Neisseriales bacterium | reverse complement strand
CGGCCGGGGAACTTCGCCTCCAAAACCACCAACTCACCCCTGCCGTACTCGTCCCACCCCGCGGCAATCCAAAACGTTCACACCCGTTCCCGCCCCCGAAATCGACGCCCGCATGCCGTCCTCCCACCGTTTGACCGGTCGGGCTGCATGAGCGGCCGATTACGTTGGATTATGCTGCGGTGGGTGCTATACGTTCAGAGCCCGGGAAGGCGGCCGTCCGGCCGCTGCCATTACCTCTAACTAGAACCAGGAGTTCGACATGTCACTGCGCATCAACGACGTAGCCCCGAATTTCGACGCCCATACCACCCAAGGCCGCATCAATTTCCACGACTGGATCGGCGACAAATGGGTCATCCTGTTTTCCCACCCCAAGGATTTCACCCCGGTTTGCACCACCGAACTGGGTTACATGGCCAAGATCGAGCCGGAATTCGCCAAGCGTAACTGCAAGCTGATCGGCCTGAGCGTCGACCCGGTCGACAACCACAGCAAGTGGGCCGCCGACATCGAAGAAACCCAGGGTGCCCGCGTCAATTACCCGATGATTGGCGACCCGCAACTCAACGTCGCCAAGCTCTACAACATGCTGCCGGCCGAAGAGCCGGGCACGTCCGAAGGCCGCACCGCCGCCACCAACGCCACGGTCCGCACCGTATTCGTCATCGGCCCGGACAAGAAGATCAAGCTGATGATGACCTACCCGATGACCACGGGCCGCAATTTCGACGAGATCCTGCGCGCACTCGACTCGATGCAGCTCACCGCCAAGCACCGTGTCGCCACGCCGGTCAACTGGAAGCAGGGCGAAGACGTCATCATCGCCGGCTCCGTCTCCGACGAAGAAGCCAAGACCCTGTACCCACAGGGCTGGAAGGCCCCGAAGCCCTATCTGCGTATCGTCAAACAGCCGGGCTAATCTGCCTCTTGCGCCGGGCATCCGTTCCTGTCGGGATGGATGTCCGGTGTGACGTGTCACGAAATTTCTTCCTTAAAAAGAACTCGCTACTCGGCGAGTTTTTGTCGTCAGTCAGCGAAGTAGCGCTGAAGTATCTCGGCAATTTGTGGGCGGGTGTACTTCTCGACGGGATTGACCCACGTGGGGTCTTTGCTATGGCGATATTCACCTTCATCAAAGGCTTGGTAAATCTCGAAGGCAGGCTGCGGGATGTTTCTATCGGATCCAAATAAGGGTGGGGTAGTGAAGAAGCTAAACAGATAATTGATGGCTTCGTCGCAAAATTCGTAGTCTAGGATGCCATCTCGAAACCCCTTCGCCACTCGCAATGCGAATTCATTGCAGAAGGAGTCCGGGGGTATTCCTGCACGCTCGCAGAATGCATATAGCTCTGCGTACTCGGGTTCTTTGCCGCGGCTGGCACTAGCCACAATCAAGGCATCAAGATCTTTCATATGGTCCTGCCTGGTTGAGGAGCGGAGTTCGCTACAGAGGATTGCTGCTCAACCCGGCCCTTCCGTCCCCACGAACTCCAGCCGGTCCCCTTTCACCCACGCCTCCACGTCGTCCCCGGTCTTCGGGTTGATATACATCACCCAATACCAGCCCTTGAATTCCGTGTACGCCACCAGGCGATCACCCGGAATCACGAACTTGCCGCGGATCGCGCACTGCATCGCCGGGGCGGAATAGAACTGCAAGCGCCCCTGCCCCTTCACCACGTAACCGGCACGAGGGTGCAGATCGCCTCCCTTCGCGTTTGCCGTGGCGTGGACCTGCTGGCAATCGAGCGCGTAGCTCGCAAGGGGTGAGATCGAGAGAAGGGCGGCAGCTGTCAGGGCGGCCGCAAGCGTGAACCGGGGTAGGGGTGTCATCGCGTTCCAGTGTTCATAAAACGGTCCGACCATCACACCCGACATCCCCTCAATGCGTCAAGCGCAGAGACATCACTTGTAGGAGCGGGCCATGCCCGCGGCCATCGGTGCTTCGAAGAGAAGGTTGTCGCGGGGCTGGCCCGCTCCTACAGCACGTATGGGCCCGGGCGGGGGGGGCTCCGCCTCGGGGGGGGGGGGCGGCCCGCCCCCGCTCCTACAGCACGTATGGGCAGCCCGGACGCTGTAGGCGGCCGGGGCGGGAGGTCGAGATGACGCCTTCGGCGGTCTGACGGCGTCCGGGCTATATGCCACATTCACATGCATTGCGACGATTTGAAGCCCACCACGCCCCGCCTCAATTCAACTCCAGACAAGGCACCGACGTCGCCCGCCCTTCCGCAATCGCCCACAGCGCATCGATCCGCGACAGCACGATCAGCTTGTCGCACTGCTGCAGCACGCCGCTGCGCTTCCACTGGCTGAGGATGCCGCTCACCGTCGGCCGCGCCAGCCCCAGCATGCCGGACAGCTCGCGGTGCGACAGCGGCAGGTTGATCAGCACGCCGTCGCCGTGCTCGCGACCATGCGTGCTGGCCAGCAAGATCAGCCGCCGCGCCAGCCGGGCGGGGGCGGGCAGGGCGAAGCCGTCTTCGAGGGAATCGAACGCCACCCGGATCTGGTGGCAAAGGTGCTGCGTCATCTGCCATAGCAGGGCGGGCTCCCGCTTCAGCAGCTCCATGAAGGCCGGCCCCTGGATCACCAGCAGCTCCACCTGGTCCATGCACTCCGCAGTGCACAACCGCGGCCCGGCATCCACCAGTGACAGCTCGCCGAACCAGCTCCCCGGCCCCAGGATGTTGATCACCAGCCCGTCGCCGCCCAGGGTATGCCGCAACAATCGCACGTGACCGGTGGCGATCACGTACACCGCCGTCGCGTCGTCGCCCTGGTGAAACACCGCCTGCTTGCGCGCATAGCGGCGCAGGGCGGAGATCTCGCTGACGGCCTCCACCAGCGAATCGGGCAGCGCGCACAACCACGTGTCGCGCAACAGTTGAACGCGGTCCAATCTGGACATGGCTCACCCTCCCGCGTCTTGCTCTTCCTTGGCCGGTGCCGCTGCTACGTACGACTACTGAACGGCGCCGGATTCACGGGGCGTTGTCATCTAGGTGACAGGTTTGGCCCCGCTTTATCTGTACGGTAGCAGTCCAGTGTGGGGCCGCCCATCTCCCCCGAGGAGCGGCTGATTAGCTCAGGCCCCGGTTTGCGTGCTTAACCTGCTGTTATTGCGATGAAAAACCGGTATGTCGTGCGCGGCCGGATCAGCGAAGCCCTGATCCGCCACATCGTTCGGGAATTTGCCAAGGGAGAGAGTGCGAGCGCCATCGCCCGCACCACGCAGCTCAACCGCAATACCGTCAACCGCTACCTGGCGGGTATTCGCCAGCGCATTGCCGAATATTGCGACGGCCGCACCGAACATTGCCGCACGGCACTCACCGACCGCGTACACGTGATGGCGGAGCCGATGGCGAGCGACGGCAGCGGCATCCTGCACGCCACCCGTATCCGCTTCGACTTCCACGCCGACGGCGTGCGGCTGGAGCACGCGCACGTCGACCAATCGAACGATCCGCATTGCACGGAAGAACACGACGGCTGGCGCCTGTCCCTGTGGTGGCAAGACCGCCCCATCGACGTGGTCGCCCGCACCCTGGAGGCCCGCTACCTGGGCGACGTACACGCCGTGCTGCACCGCCTGCTGTACCAATTGCGGCAAGGCGCCGCGCCACAGAACCTGCACCTGCTCCTGAAGGAAGTGGAGTTCCGCCACAACAACCGCTGCCGCGACCTGGCCAAGCTGATCCTCGATCTGCTGCGCCTGACGCCGCTCACCGGCAGCGACGCTGCCCCAGACCCCGCCCCCCAGCCATGAACGTAACCGTCCATCCCTTACGCCGCCTGTACCACTGCCCCCAAGTCGACGAACTGGTGGCGCTGGACGGCGTCACCAAGGTCGCCGCCTCCGGCCAGTTCAAGGAGGTGCACCACATCCCGGAGCGCTGCTCGCATGCCGAAGAGTGCGGGCTGGCGCAGCGGTTGGCACAGCACGTGCCGCTGGTGCACACGGATTGCCGGTATGTAGTGGGGCAGCAGGATGGGTGTGTGGTGAAGTGAGTGGAGGCTCGTCAGATGTGGCTTCACCGACAGGTGTCTCACGGAGGAGCTCATTACGACGGACCCCGTCAAAGGGCATGGCATCAAGGGCTTCGGGGCTTCAACAAGCTTTTTCGCGCCGACGTGCTTATCACTTTATGTGAGAGAGCTATCAAAGGACCGGCTTAAGGGTAGTAGATATTAATAATGAACAAACACTCCAAAAGAAGCCAAATAACATGGGGACGATGATGCCTTTGATGTACAGATGCATCCCTGTCATGCCTCGCTTTTGATAATTCAGAACAGTCTTGAACCAGATAAATATACCCCAATAGAAAAAGGGGATATTCATTGTGGCAATAATAAGTGCCGATCGCAACGTGGAGTTTGGCAAATAGTTGTTGAGGAGATTTGCGCTTAGTAAGGGTATCGTCATTACTGCGGATCGCCAAAATAAACTTGAATAACCCAGCTCCATTTTCATCAACCTTTGTCCTTCGTATTGCGCGGTGCCAGAGAGGCATTGAACCGAATTTGACCGAATTACTTTGGCAGAAATCCCGCAAGCAGATTTGACGTGTCCGCTGTCAATGGAAACACTCCCACCCAAATCTTTCCCTTTTCGCTCATCCACGTAGTATCTGCCAGCAACATGTAGTCGTCGTGCTTTACCGTTCTCTTGGTTTCTGGACCATACCTGGCACGAAATCCATTAGTTAATTTTTCGAACGCCTTCCGATTGGTTTCATTCTTGTCCGCTGCAGCAGCGAGCAGGTTCACCTGGGTGAACTTGCCGCCGATGAAAAAGAACGAAGCCTCGAAGGGCATCCCTTCCAGGGATACTTGAGAGGCGTGCAGCATCTCCTTTGCTCCGCTGGCTAGCCTCCCTTCATTCCCCGGTTTGGTGTTGGGGAATCTCTGCCTCACCTCTTCGATGCTCATGCCCGCTTTAAGCTCGTCCCAACTGAACGAGGAATCGGCCGTCCGGGTCGCGATGACCTTCGTGGCGCTGCCCGAATCGCAGGGCGAATCCTGGAAAGTGGTTTTCCCGCCCTTGGTGCACTGGTATATCTGAGCTTGTGCGGAGGCGGCGGCGAGCACCACGGCGGCGATTAGCATGTTACGCAAGACGGCTCCATCAGGGATTTGTGTGTGGTGGCGAGGAGAGGCCACGCAAAGGCGGGGCGTTCATGCAACAACATAGGTAAATAGATGGGCTTGGTCAAATTGAGCTCCAGAGGCTGCTGTCTCGGTGCAGGGCTCGGCGCTTTGGCGTTTTCTCACCAGTCGAGATTCAAGGATCGGCAAGTGCAGACTGATTCGCCGGTTTGCAAGGGCTTGCCACAGAAGTGACATTTGCCTGCCTCCCGTGTGATATGCAGGACGAGCGCCTTAGCTTCGCGTGGTCCGAGGGAGAACATGGTTTCAGCAAAATGGACGCCCTGTACGGAGTTCTGCCTGACAATGGCCGCAAACTGTGACTCCAATTTCCTATCACGCTTCAGCGGCAATATCACTGTGGTGCGACACTTGGCGCATTGCGTTTTCGGACGATCTGTGGCGTCGAAGAGAGGTTGCATTGGAGGTTGTCAGTGCTGAATAAAGTAATCGATTCAAGGGCGAGGGGCGATGTGAATATGCATGCGAAGCGTGTGCTTAGATGTCACTGCTCCACATGAGAACGATTAAGAACAAAGAGAAAATTGAAAGGATCCCGGAAAGCATCCAAACCAGACCTGCAATCGCAGTGTCAATCAGGGATAATTTGACTTTTCCACTTGCTAGCGCCATCCAAAGGAACCCTGCGAGGAATAACGGAATTGTACCGAAAAAAAGAAATATGCGACCAATCATGAACGTCCCAAATGTCGCCAAGAACGGGAAGATCCATAGTGGGCCAAATACGCAGGTAAGCTGCTTGAATGTGGCACGTCTCTTAAGCATGATCAAGCGTGCTTGCCTAGCGATGAACACTAATCATCATGGCTAACGACCTCTAAAAGTCGTTTCACAAAATTCTCTCCGAACATCCTGTCTACGCTTGAGATCGCCTTCAATGCTTCATTCGGACTAAACGATTTTCCTTCAAGAACCGCCAAGGCTTGATTGTGAAGTGCATAGGAGAGATGTGCGGCGGCGCGAACAGATGGTTCGGCCTTTGCATCGCTTCCCAGGTGCTCTGCCAATAATAACCGTAGTTCATAGACGGCAAATGCCAGTATTTTTGCTTGCTCTATAGTGACTGTCATGTGTAGGGGGGGTATTAATTATGTGAGCCAAGGCTACGACAGAAATGCTTCAACGTCATCTACCGTCGTCGAGGCAGATATCTCTTGTTTTTGTGACATGTTCACTCTAATGTGGGCTGCGCACATGCCCATCCCATCCCCCTCCGACAC
>CBIHQA010000228.1:0-6402 GCA_966211475.1 uncultured Neisseriales bacterium | reverse complement strand
CTTCACGCCCTGCAGCAGCAGGTCGCGCCGGCAATCCACGGCGGGGCGCAGGTCGCGGTCGTCACTCCAGTGCGGCAGTACCCGCTCCCGTAGATCGTAGACGCGTTGGAAGTTCTGACGCTTTGCCACCATCAGCTCGCCGGCGGTGAATAGCACTTCCAGCGAGCGTTTTTCCGGCTTCCAGCTCCACCAGCCGCCGCCTTTCTGGCCGTCCTTGCGTTCGAAGTCGGAGGATTTCACCGGGCCGTTGCTGCGGATGTGCTCGACCAGTGCAGTAATGCTGTCACGGTGGCGCTGCATCCATTCATGCGAATACTTCCAGCCCATTGACAGCGGGTCGATCATGCGGTGGCGGAACAGGCCGTAGTCCTCCACCGGCAGGAAGCAGGCCTCGTGCGCCCAGTATTCGAACAGTTTGCCATCGGCCAGCGCCTGCTCCAGCCAGACCGGCTCGTAGTCGCCTAGCCGGCTCCACAGCACCAGGTAGGGGCTGCGCGCCACCACATGGATGGTGTCGATCTGCAGCGCGCCCATGTTGCGGATGGCGGCCATCAGGTCGGCCGGTTTCGCCTTGCGGCGCGGGGCGGTCAGCAGGCCCTGGGCGGACAGGTGCAGGGCGCGGGCGGCGGGCAGGCTGAGCGTGAGCATGGCGGTCGGGCGTGTGACGGAATCTGCCCATGATAGATGTAGAACGTTCGTTCTGCTAGATGTTGGCCTCCGTCGCGCTGCCGGAGACTGGCCGACTCGAAAGGGGCCTCATCCGCCAGATTCGTTGAACTGTGCGGTCGTGCGCCGGTCAATACTTCCCCGCGGCAGCCGAGCAGGGGCGCGGAGCAGGATGGCTGGCCAAGGGACGATAGGGCTTTCCAGCAATCTGTCGGCAACGGGGCGGCCCAAAAAACGGCGCCCTGCGCGGTCGACGTCGTTATCAGGGGTGGGGGTTGCGATTGGCTGACTGGTCGCCTGCATTCCGCTTGCGCGAGCACAATCCGGACACAACCCGGGCGGCTGGTTGGGGAGGCGGAACATGATCCATCCGTCCGCACGGGGCCGCTGGCTGGCGGTACTGGTGCTGATCGGCGTGCTGCTGCTCGAATGGGGCGGCTGGCTTGCCTACCGGCAGGCGGAGCAGCGCAAGGCGCAGGGCGAGTTCGAGCGGGTGGCCGCCCAATCCATGTTATCCATCCAGCAGCAGACCGCGCTCTACCGCAACGCGCTGCTGGGCCTGCAGGCACTTTACGTCGCCTCCGAAGGTATCGAGCCCAACGAGTTCCGCGAGTATGTCGAGGCATTGGGCATCGACCGCAATCTGCGCGGCATCCGTGCCTTTGCCTTCAACCGCGAGGTGCGCGGCAACCAGCTGGATCGCTACGTGTCGCGGGTACAGCATGAGATGCGCTCGCGCAGCCCGGTGTACGAAGAGTTCCACATCCAGCCGCCGGGCACCCGGGCGCGCTATCACGTCGTGGAGATGATCGAACCCTTCGAGGAAAACCAGGGCGCGCTCGGCTACGACCTGCTGACCAGCACCGAGCGGCGTCAGGCCATCGACTATGCGGTGATCCATGGTTTTTCCGCCTCCGCCCCGGTGCGTCTGAAGCAGGACCCGACCCGTCTGTCCGTGCTCATCCTGGCGCCGGTTCACCACAGCCTGCGGCAGGGGCGAAGCGGGCTGATGGGGACGGTGGCGGCTTCCTTCCAGGCGGACGACATGGTCGCCGCCGCCGCCTCGCCCGGCCTGCACGAGCGCTACTACCTGCGCTGGCTGGATCTTGGCCCGTCGGATGTGGCGACCGATACCCTCACCCCACTCTACGCGGATATCACCTCCCCGCATGACCGTCAGCTGTTCGACCGCCTGGGCGTGGTGCGGGCGGAATACGTGTTCGGCGGGCGCCGCTGGCGTTTCGAGTTCTCGCAGCGGGCCGCACCCAGCCAGGAAACCTGGGTGGTGCCACTGTTGCTGGCGAGCATGGCGGTGCTAGTGTCTGCGCTCGTTAACCTGGGCTGGCAGCGCCGCCGGCGGGCCGCCATGAACAGTGCACTGGCCGACCTCGGGACCGATTGCGTGTTCGTGCTCGATACTCACGGTGTGGTGATCGAAACCGACCGGGCGGTGGGGCGCATCACCGGCCGTGCCGCCGCGCACTGGCTGTTCGCACCGTTCTGGAATGGTCTCGCGGAAGAGGACCGCGACAAGGTGGAAACCGCCTTCAACCGCGCCCGGCAAGGGCGGGAGAATGCGGCGGTGGAATTCCGCGTGCAGGGCGAGGATGGTCAGGTGCGCTGGTTCTCCGCCCGCATCGGCGACTACCGGACGCACCACATGATTGGACAGGTGCTGGTGCAGACGGCGGACATTTCCGCCCGCAAGACGGCAGAGGCCGCGGTCGCCCGGTTGGCCTTCTTCGACGCGCTGACCGGCCTGCCCAACCGTCGGTTGCTGGAAGAGCGCGCGCTGCTCACGCTGGCCTCCGCCGAACGGCGCGGGTCGGAGGCGGCTGTGCTGATGCTCGACCTCGATGGCTTCAAACAGATCAACGACACTGCCGGCCACGCGGTCGGTGACGCGGTGTTGCAGGAGGTCGCGCTAAGGCTGACCCAGGTGATGCGCGACACCGACACGGTGGCCCGCATGGGCGGTGACGAATTCGTGCTGCTGCTGGCCGAACCCGCCGGACTGGCGGAAGCGCGCCGGGCCGCCCGCCGGGTGATCTCGCAGTTGCGCGACCCGATCGTGCTCGATCAGGGGGATTACCGCGTGACGACCAGCGTCGGCATCGCCATCTATCCGCACTGCGGCCACGATCTGCAAACGCTGCTGCGCGCGGCGGACGAGGCGATGTACCGTGCCAAGACCGGCGGGCGGGATCGCGCCGAATTGGCCGGCGGCATTGATGCCGTAGGGATGGGCGATACGGGGGAGGATGAGGAGGCGGGGGTTTAGCGGATGCGGGCTCCGCATGGCTTCCCGTCGGTGGAACTTGTCTTTTCCGCCCTACCCGCCGCGACCTCGGCGAGCGTCCTTCGACACGTTCTATCCAGGCTGTGATCAGCCCAACAACCCCGCGTCCGCGAACTCCCGGATCAGGCGGATGGTGTCGATGTCGGCCTGCTCGTACGCCGCCTTCACATAGGGCGCGAAGTAGGCGTCGCCGGCGTCGGTCTCGTAGTGGGGAACCTCGGACAGCGCCGTCTGGTACAGGAAGCGCACAAACAGGTGGCCAGGCGCCGGTTCCTCGATGGTCATGGTCAGGCTGCCGCCGCCATGGTTCTCGCCGGGCTGGGTCTGGTAGTGCACGGTCTGCATCGGCTCGAGCCGGATCCGGTCGCGCACCCGCAGGTTACCCAGGTAGATCTCGCGTTCCAGGTACCCGTCGCCCCGTTCCAGGATGGTGCTGCGTTCCACCTGTTCCTGGAAGCGGGCCGGCTCCTCGGCGCGCAGCACCAGGCCATTCCAGATCTGTTCCCGCGTCAGCGGATCGAGTAGCGGGTTCAGCGGGTCGTTGACCTCAACCAGGTGTTCGTAACGCAAGGGGGATGTTCCTCCGGTAGGTGGCGGCAACGGCCTGTTGTCGATTGTCGGCCGGCCTGCCGACGCGGGCAGTTCGTTCCGGACAAGCGGTTGCCTGCATTATCCCACCACCGGGCCTGAAATGCGGAGGAGTGGGAGCCTCACGCTGCCTTCAGGAAGTCCGCCGGATCGATCAGCGGACGGTCCAGCAGGGCGGAGATTGGCCCGGGGTCGCCTGCGTTGCCTTGCTCCATCATCGCCCAGTTGTCCGGCGTCAGCGGCGAGCCCGGCACCCATTGGGCGGCTTCGGCGGCCAGCCGGTTGGCGATGGCGGGCACCGGCATGCTCCAGGCGGACCCCAGCCCCAGGCCGGTATGCAGGGTGCGAAGGTAGTCGGTCGTCGACATCGCACGTGGACCGGGGGCGGGCAGTTCGGCGGGTGGGTCGCCCATTTCCAGCAGCCGCACCAGCGCATCCACCAGGTCGGTGCGGTGGATCGGTTGTATCGGCCCGGTTCCCCGCCAGTCCGGCAGCACCGGTAGATGGGCCAGCCGCAGGAACAACTGGCTGCTAGCGCCAGACGGGTGGAACACCAGCGACGGCTTGACCACCGTGTAGGGCACTCCCAGGGTCCGCAGCATGTCGTCCGCCGCCGCCTTGCTGCGGAAGTAAGGCGTGATGCCGTCCGGTGCGGCCCCGAGCGCAGAGAGTTGCACGATGCGCTTCACGCCGGCGTTGCGGGCGGCGGTGAACAGCGCGGCCGGCCCGAGGTGTTGCGTGCCTTCGAAGGTGCGGTGGCGTTCTTCACGGAGGATGCCCACGCTGTTCACCACCGCATCGATATCCGTCACCGCGTCCCGCCAGGCGTCAGCGGTATGGGCGGTTTCGTGGTCCATGGTGATCCAGCCGTGCATCGCCCCCAGCGAGGCCGGCCGGTGGCGCGCCGCACCGCGCAGGGTATGGCCATGCTGCCGCAGTGCGTCGGCCAGTGCGCTGCCGATGAAGCCACTCGCTCCGACGATGAGGATA
Source organism: uncultured Neisseriales bacterium (assembly GCA_966211475.1). Lineage (GTDB taxonomy): Bacteria > Pseudomonadota > Gammaproteobacteria > Burkholderiales > Leeiaceae > Leeia. Next base: position 1,859 of record CBIHQA010000228.1, on the reverse strand, counting down.
TGCATCCTGTCGCTCCTCTGGCGTGTGACATCCGGCGGGTACGGATCACGCTGGATGCCCGCGTTTGCCGGCTGGTCGCTTCCCATGTCGTCAACCGAGCGGAACCGTGCGAGCCAGCGTGAACGATTCACAGTTTCTAAGGGATAATAGCCGCCCTATGCGGCCTCTACCTGCGCCCCGTTCCACGCCTTCCCGCCCCACCGCCGGTGGCTGGCTGGAGGCCTTGCCCGGCCTGCCGGCCCTCCAGCGATCCTGGTTGAACGGCCCCGGTTCGCTCACCTGGCGGTTGAAGACGCTGCCCGGACGCTTTGCCGTTCGCCACGTGGTCTCCCGTTATGGGTTGCCGCATGCGGATGAGTTCCGTGCCATTGCGATGCCGCGGCCCAACCGGGTGCTGGTGCGGGACGTCACGCTGACGGTGGGCGAGGTGCCGATGGTGGTGGCCCACAGCGTGGCGCCGCTGACCGGTATCGCCCGTGCCTGGCGGCCTGTGCTGCATCTGGGCACGCGTCCACTGGCCGAGGTGTTGTTCACCGATCCGCGGGTGGCCCGCCGGCCGTTTGCCTTCCGTCGGGTGGACCGGCGTCATCCGTTATACCGACAGGCGGCGCATGCCTTGGCCGGTCCGCAGCCGTCTACGTTGTGGGCGCGGCGGTCGGTGTTCCTGCTGCGCGGGGCGCCGTTGATGGTGACCGAAGTGTTTCTGCCGACCTTGTGGGAGTGCCTGGGTGTCGAGTCCCCTGAATGACAAGCTGAACGCCTATATCCGGCTGGTGCGCCTGGACAAGCCGATCGGCATCCTGCTGCTGCTGTGGCCCACGCTATGGGCGATCTGGCTGGCGAGCGACGGCAGGCCGGACCCGCTGGTGGTGATCGTGTTCGTGCTGGGCACGGTGCTGATGCGGTCGGCCGGCTGTGCCGTCAACGACTGGGCGGATCGTGATTTTGACGGCCACGTGAAGCGCACCGCCCAGCGTCCGCTGGTGACCGGCGCGGTGAAGCCGAACGAGGCCTTGCTGGTGGCTGCCGCGCTGGCGCTGGTGTCCTTCCTGCTGGTGTTGCCGCTCAACCGCTTTACCCTGCTGCTGTCGGTGCCGGCGCTGCTGTTGGCCGGCAGCTATCCGTTTTTCAAACGCTTCTTCGCGATCCCACAGGCCTACCTGGGCATCGCCTTTGGCTTCGGCATCCCGATGGGGTGGGCGGCCGTCACTGGTCATGCGCCGCTGGAAGCCTGGTGGATGCTGGCCGCCAACATCCTGTGGACCATCGCCTACGACACCGAATACGCGATGGTCGACCGCGACGACGACATCCGCATCGGCATCCGCACCTCGGCGCTGACCTTCGGCCGCTTCGATGTGGCGGCGGTGATGGTTTGCTATGCGTTGTCGCTCGGTTTGCTGGCGGCGCTGGGCGTGCATCTGGGGCGGGGGATGCTCTACTTCGCGGGCCTCGCCGTGGCGGCCGGCATCGCGGTCTATCACTACACCCTGATCCGAGACCGCGTGCGTGAACCTTGCTTCAAGGCGTTCCTGCATAACAACTGGCTGGGGGCGGCGATCTTTGGTGGCATCCTGCTGGATACGCTGATTCGTTAATTCGTAGGTTGGGGTGAGGAACGAACCCCAACGGGTCGGGTCGGGGGCAACAGGTTTAGGCCCCGTTGCTGGTTTTATGCGCGGCCGCGCGAGTGGTTTTGATGTGGGGTCTCGCCCCCACGGGCGAGATTCTTTCTTTGCGCCGCCAAAGAAAGAATCCAAAGAAAGGCGGCCCCTACGCCGCGCCCCTTCGGGGTTCCCTGCGCTACTCGGCTGTGCGGGCGGTGGACCAACTCGCCCTGGCAGGGCACACAAAACGTG
>CBIHQA010000227.1:0-6431 GCA_966211475.1 uncultured Neisseriales bacterium | reverse complement strand
GAACGTCACGACCTTGTTTCAACCCACGTGCACCTCGTGAGAGGCGCACGGCTTTGACATCTCACGAGGTTTGCCTACTTCATTTACGTTTCAACCCACGTGCACCTCGTGAGAGGCGCACGGCTGCCTACGAGATAGCCTATGTGCGCATCCATGAGGTTTCAACCCACGTGCACCTCGTGAGAGGCGCACGGCCTGTCTCTGCGGGGACTGACCAATTCCACACGAGTTTCAACCCACGTGCACCTCGTGAGAGGCGCACGGCAGACCGCGCACGGCAACTGCACGCGGTGCTTCCTGTTTCAACCCACGTGCACCTCGTGAGAGGCGCACGGCTCTGCACCAGCAAGTTGAAGTTCCGCGCCATTTATTTCAGCTGCTTTCGCGAACCTCGAAAGACGACGGCCCACTGATGCGACCAAAACCGAGAGCGAAGGGAAATTCATAAACAAAATCAACGTCTTGCGCGGAGCGCGATCCGCCGGTGATCGGGCGGGTCACTCGGGGTTCGCGCAACCCATCATAGAACGAGCGGGCCATCGAAGTCGGTCGCCTTGAACTTGCCGTGCTCACGCACTTCGCAGCCGCGGGTGTCCGCCAAGCGGTAGAGCCTCAGGCAATCCTGCTGAATGTCGATTTCAGTTAGCAACCTGCGTTCGAGTTCTTCCAATTGAGCCAGAGTCACCTGGCATTCGAAAACTGATTTCTGAACGCGCTGGCCCGTACTTTCACAAACACGCGCCACCCGACGAAGCCGGCGCCGGCCCTCGCGGCTTTCGGTGCTCACGTCATAGCACACGATCACCAACACGAGGTCACCGCATGACGAAGGGCAGGTAGCCTTGCGCCTCGCCGCGAACATGCCGCGCGAGTAAGCGGGCTTGCACCAGTGGCACCATGCCGAGCGGAATGGCCTCAGCGAGCAACGGGTGCGTCAAGGCGTCTTGCTTGCGCTCTTGATACGCGACGACCACAGCTTTTCGTGCATCGCCTTCCAGCAGCACCGCGCCGCCCTCTCGCTCTGAGAAGTCTTTCGGGCCCAGTTGTCCTCGGTTGATGAGCGTCAGGGCCAGTCGGTCGGCCTGTGGTCGAAACTCTTCCAAGAGATCGAGCGCCAATGCGGCACGGCCTGGCCGCACGGCGTGCAGGAACCCCAACTGCGAATCGAGTCCGGCGGCTTCGCAGGCGCTGCGGCAGTCGTTCATCCACATGGAATAGAGGAAAGACAGCAATGCGTTCATGCGGTCCCGAGGTGGGCGCCGGCTGCGTCCGTCCATGGCGAAGATGCCGCGGAGGTCAGGACGCACGATTCGGTTCAGTGCCTCAAAGTAGGTGCGGGCGGCTTCGCCTTCCACGCCGCGCAGTTGATCCAGGCCAGAGGCATCTGGCAGCGCCCGCAGGCTGGCGGCCAAGTCTTGCGCCGCACGGGTGAGGAAGGCTTCGTCATCAGATCGTTTGGATTCACGGGCACCGCGTAGCAGCACGTGACGTTGGTTCTTGAGCTTTCCTGCCACGATGGCGCGTGCCGCTTCCAAGGTGAAGCCGCTGCTGGCAACGGCCAGGTAGTGGGCCTGCCGCAGCAGCACATTGCCGCTCATCGCGCCTTCCAACCGAGCCTTGAAGCGGCCATTGACGTCCAGCAGAACGAGTGCGATGGCTTCTTCGGCCAGTCGGTGCATCAAGGGCGCGCTCACCCCGATGTGCCCGAAACAGACGACCGCGTGCAAGTGATGCAGCGGTACGCGCAACTTGGTCTCCCGTGCCACCTCGACCCGCAGCGTGTCGTTGTCAAGGCGCAGGCGGCTCTCCGGTACGGTGATGTACAAGGTGTTCAGCAGCTGCATGCGCGCTTCCCCCTAGCCTCATGCATCTGGATCAAACAACCCGGCGGTGGCGCCAGGGGCACTCAGGCGAGCTATCGCTTCGGGCTGGCAGCGGTCGTGCAAGGAGCAGCCCTTGCAGCGGCGTACGTCCTGGGTAGGCGGTAGCAGTTCGCCCCGGGCTAACATGATGCGTACCGCCTTTGCGCTTTCTCGAACTTGAACGCGTAGCAAAGGGGTGACGGGTACTATGCGCCGGCGGCGCGAACTGGCATAAAAAATCGCGCCTTCGTTCACGGGGTGACAGGTCATCTCTTCCAGACACATGGCCTGGGCAGTGAGTTGGACGTCGTCACAGGCAGCAATGTCGATCGCCTTGTGACGTGATCCGTGCTTGTATTCAACGGGGTAGGGCGTGCCATCGGGTTCGAACTCCACGACATCGGCCTTGCCAATCAGGCCGAGTGAATCACTCCAGAGGGGCAGGGCGCGCTCAATGCGCAGCCCTGACCGCACTTCCATGCCGGGTTGATCCACTGCGCGGTGCACTGCCTGGCCACGGAGCGTGTGGAGGTTGTCGTCGAAGGCCTGCTCCAGGTAGATCAGGCCGCACTGGCGCGGGCAGTAGGCCCAGTGCTGAAGGGCGGACAAAGTGATCGGGTCGTTGCTGTCCATGGGCGTCAGCACATCGATTGGCCGAGGACGCGTCTGCTCAGATGCGCCGTGTCAGCATGACATTCGGAGCTGCCTGCAGCGACTGCCCGATGTCGAGCGTCTGGTCGTCGAACTGCACTGCATAGTGGTCGAAGTTTCGGGCAGGCGTTGTGCCGTTCGCGGCATTGACGATCAGCCGATCAAAGAGAGAATGCGCATGGGCATTGCCCAGTTCACTCTCGTGCTTGAATACATAGAGCCCGCGAGAGGACATCTGTCCACGAGCAGCGGAACGGTCGTGTTCAAACATGTCTTCCAACGCCTTGAAAAACAGTTCCAAGTCATCGGCGCCGAAGCCTGTTTGTTTGGCCAGGAAGGCCGATATGAATCCATGAGCCCGGTAGAGACCGTAAGGAACGGTGTGCTTGCGGCCCATGGTGCGGTTGTCACCATCCTGCTTTTGAGCCTCGGCCTCCGACGCCACTGCCATGCGAGTGATCGAATGCTCTGAGGCGATCACGGGGTCAATGGACCGTGCAAACGTGAGCTGCACCGGGCCGCGCACTTGGCCGCAGTTCACTCCGGTGGACATGACGGCACCGAAGGTGCGAACGTCGAAGAAGTTCTTGCAGATCCAGTCCCTTGCGGACTTGACGCTGCTTTCGCTGCCTTTGCGCTTCTTCGTGTCCTTCAGGTCGCTCGCCAATTCACCTGAGGCACCGATCGCGTCATAAGCGCTCCGATGGGTGCGCTCAAGCACGCCCTTTTCCTTGATGTAGATGTCGTGGGGCGGCTTGCAGCCGTGAATGAGTCCCACATAGTTGCGGACTTTGCGCTTGAGCGACACGTCGGTTACGAGGCCATGGCCGGTCTCGGCGTCCAATCGAGGCAGGTTGCCGGCGTCGGGGTCGCCATTGGGGTTTCCGTCCTTCACATCGAACAGAAACACGAAGTCGTATCGCGTTGCGAAGCTCATTTCAGTCCTCCGGGGTGATGTTGTTGTCGGTTGACGCTGAATCTTCCTTGCGCATATAGAAGGCTTGCCGTTGGTGGTAATAGCCCAACGCGAACCTTCCCTGCTCGGGCAGTGCGAGTTGGCGCGGGAAGTCCTGAAGCGGCGCCATTGCGTCGCCGATCAACCGCTCGAAGTAGCTGATCTGTCGGTCCGGCAGCTTTTTAAGGTGGGCGTTCTTCAGTCGCAGCAATGCGGTGAACACCGTCACCGGATTGGTGGAGGCTGCGCCGTAATAGCGGTCGCGAATGGTGGCGTTGATGCCGGGCTGGGCCTGCTGTTGAATGCGCTCTAGCACGGCGAACAAGCGGCCGAGCAAATAAGGGGGGTCCGTCTGCTGCATGTCCAGTTCCTCCTTGAAGTGTTGGTGGCCACTCGCTGCATTCGGGTGTGTTCGGCGGTGCTCTCGGTTGAGCCATCCCTTCAGCACGGCCGCCCTCAGCGTGCTGACTTCTTGCTCGGCTTTGCATCGAATGACTGCGGCGTTCAACAGCGTTGCCGGGTAGGGCTGACCTTCAAGAATGGACCGCATCCATTCGCCTGCCAACCGAGGCGGCACGTTATCGAGTTTGCCCTGCAGGGCCAGACCAGAGAGCAGCCTGAACAAGGACGGTGTTCGGGGATCGCTGTCGTAGCGGCGCACCACCTTCAGGTCTTCGAAGTGCTGCAGGATGTGCGGCCCGAGGTGCGAGAACGGCGCCTTGAGCCAGAAGCGAACGCTGATGCGAGCGGCGTTTGGCGCGAGCCCGAGGACGAAGAAATCAAGATCGTCTTCGGCCAATGGCTGCCGGCCCGTGGTCAGTGCGTCGTGCAAGGCTTGAACGGCCTTCACGCCGCGGTCGGGATCGTCCTTGTTCTCGCCAAAAAAATCGGCCAGCGTGAACTCGCTGTCGAAGCGGCTGATCTCGCCATTTCGGCTGTCGGCCCAGAATACGGTGGATGCATCGCCCACTTGCACGCGGTTGCGCGACGCCTTGCCCAGCAGGTGGTTCAGTGCGGTGGTGTAAGCAAAGGCGGCCCGTTCGCCGATCGGTGCATTTTCGCCCTGTCGTTCAGTCTTTCCATAAGATTCGAAGGCGCGTGCATTGAACGATACGATGTTTGCCCCAGACGTCTGCGCGCCCCATACACCCTTGATGGCCGGATGCAAGCGCTGTATGGGAGCGTGCACGCCGTTGACAAGGCAAAAGCCGCAGGGCACATCGTTCACTTGCCTCTGGAGGGCCGCTGCGGCCACGGCAGGTCGCTGGCAAACTAGATCCACGTCACCCGAAAGCTGAAAGCTCATGACCGGGTTGCTGTCGCGTATCTCGTCCCAGGCCGGGTGGCTTTCCACGACCGACCAGTCACCTCGGGCCAAGGCCGCCTGGACGGCACGCAGGCCTTGGTCGGCTTGGGCCGACTCGGGCAACGCATCGATGCGCGCACGAAAGGCTTCATGAGGTGTTTGTTCGGTTTTCCCTTTTCGCTTCTGCACCGCACCGATCACATATGTCGCGGTGTCCCACAGCAAGTTGGCCGCGATGCCGGATGTTTTCTTGATCCCCTGCGGCACCAGAAAGGACTGCGCTCTCAGCTTCTTGCCATGAAGTTGCCGCGTGTCACGCAACTGCACTACCCGGCCATCGGCAGCGACTTCCAAAAGGAAGGGAATCTCCTTGTCCTCCAGCCCTAGGCTGGGCAGGCGCTTAGCCGGATCGGGATCGCGAGATTTGCGGTCGTAGTACCGCACGAGCTCCTGCAAGATCATCGTGCCGCTCCTCTGGAATTCACCTCGATGCAGCCTGACTTCATCGCTGCGCGGAAGAACACCGGCTGTGGGTCGGAGGGATTGCTGAAGTCAAGGTCATGCAGCATCCATCCCAGGTCGCGATCCACCTGGACAGACGGCGGCTCATCATGGATTCGGGTGACGAGTCTCACGCGTGCTGCGAACTCTCGGCATCCGAGATAGGGTTGGTTCACCCATTGTCCGTTCTCAGCGCGGCGCTCGAACATGGCGTGGTACTTCTGCGGGGGCATGGGGTCTTGGCGAGCTGGCAGAACCTCCATGTCAGCGTGCAAGCGGTAACCTACGTCGCGCAACAGCAGAGCTGCGCGCTGCTGTCTATCGTCTTCAACGTAGATTGCAAGGTCCCCGTCGTTGCTGGCCATCGCCTGTTGTACGTTGCGGACGGAGATGACTGAGGCCAGCTCATTGCGTCGCAGGTTGATGAAGCGGATGGGTTTGAGTACCTCGATCAGCCGGATGTGCCATCGGATTGCCGGCTTCCACAAAATGGCGTCGAACACAGCGCGTGCGGCGGATGGCGTGATCACGTCGTACGACACCCGCTCGACCTTCATTTCGGGTCGCGTAAAGCAGGCAAGATCACCGGACACTTCAAGGCAATAGCGCTTCATGACGATGTGGTCCTGACGAGGTTCATGGAACGAGACTGGCGACATCGAGCGCTTGGCCTTCCGGCAACAAGCCGAGTCGCGCGTCGTAGCGCATTCCATCGTTCAGCCAGTACATTCCCAAGCCGAGCCCGACTTCCTCCAGGTCCCGCTGAGCCAACCAGGTCGAGGCCGTTTTCTTGCGAATCGTGACGATGTAGCGTTGCAGCTTGCGGAGCAGCCAGCGGTCGGTTTCACCGCGACGCAATTGACAAACGAGCGACTGGATTGGCGCTATGTTCTCACCTGTGTACGGAACGATCACCGAAACCAGGTCGTCGTCGTTTGCCACGAGCCGGAATTTGCGAGCCGCAGTGCCAAAGTCGAAAGCCAGATCGGCGTTGCGCTGGAGGTGCTCGACAATGCGCATCTTGTCCCGGGTGGCGAAGCTCGCGTAGTACAGCGGGAAGTAGCGCTCGAACGTGGCGGGCAGCAAGGCATTGTCAACGCTTGATACGACGCTGCGCGTGGCTTGAACGCCGTTACGGATGTGATGCAGTGCCTTG
>CBIHQA010000226.1:0-6458 GCA_966211475.1 uncultured Neisseriales bacterium | reverse complement strand
AACTCGCTTGGTGATGGAAGAGAACGGTCCCGATCAGTATTGGATGCGTATGCCACATAGGCAAACGTCATTTCCACCAGGCATCGCCATCGCGCGCCGCCCAACCGCCTTGACGCATTCCGCGCCCCGCTGCAATCTTGCGCCCATTCCGAATCACAGCTGTTCTGAGTCCCCCCTTGTCTGCCAAGCCCACCAAAGTGCTGTCCGTCATCCCGCCGATGACGCAGCTCAATACCCCCTACCCGTCCACCGCTTACCTGACCGGTTTCCTGCGTTCCCGCCAGGTTGACGCGGTGCAGGCCGACCTGGCGTTGGCGCTGGTCCTGAAGCTGTTCTCGGTAGAGGGGCTGAAGGCGTTGCGCGAGCGGATCGAGGCGATTCCGCCGCGTAAGCGATCGGCGCAGGTGGAGGGCTTTGTCGAACAGTTCGATCGTTACCTGGCGACCATCGCACCGACCATCGCCTTTCTGCAGGGGCGGGATTCGACGGTGGCGCACCGCATCAGCGGACGGCAGTTTCTGCCGGAGGGCGAGCGCTTTGCGTCGCTCGATGTGTACGTGGACCCGGACGATCCGGAGGGCGGCGATCCGCTGGCCTGGGCCTTCGGCGCGCTGGGTCTGCAGGACCGTGCCCGGCACCTGGCGACGCTGTACCTGAATGATTTGTCCGACGTGCTGCGTGATGCGGTTGATTCGCGCTTCGAGTTCGTCCGCTACGCGGAGTCGCTGGCGCAGGCGCAGCCGACCTTCGACCCGCTGGCCGATGCGCTGGCCGCGCCGTTCACGCTGGTGGACCAGACCCTGCATGCGCTGACGCTGGAGGCGATCCGCCAGCACCAGCCGACCATGGTACTGCTGTCGGTGCCCTTCCCCGGCGCAGTGTATGCGGCGCTGCGCATCGCGCAGACCATCAAGGCGCATGACCCGTCCATCGTCACCGTGCTGGGCGGCGGCTATGTGAATACCGAGCTGCGTGAGCTAGCCGAACCCCGCGTGTTCGACTACATCGACTTCGTGACGCTGGACGCGGGCGAACGGCCCCTGCTGGCGCTGCTGGAACATGTGGAAGGCAAGCGCTCCAAGCAGCGGCTGGTGCGGACCTTCGTGCGGGATGAGGAGACCGGCAAGGTCCGTTACCTCAACCTGGTGGAGCCGGACGTGCCCTTCCCCGAGATCGGCACGCCGACCTGGGACGGGCTGCCGCTAGACCGCTACCTGTCCTTGCTGGATATGCTCAACCCGATGCACCGCATGTGGTCGGACGGGCGCTGGAACAAGCTGACCGTGGCGCACGGCTGCTACTGGAAGAAGTGCAGCTTCTGCGACGTCAGCCTGGACTACATCTCCCGCTACGAGACGGCGTCGGCCGCCACGCTGGTGGACCGCATCGAGGCGATCATCGCGGAGACCGGGCAGACCGGCTTCCACTTCGTCGACGAGGCAGCGCCGCCCAAGGCGCTGAAGGCGCTGGCCGAAGAGCTGCTGCGCCGCAAGGTGGCAATCTCCTGGTGGGGCAATATCCGCTTCGAGAAGTCCTTTACGCCGGAGCTGTGCCAGCTGCTGGCGGACAGTGGCTGCATCGCGATCTCCGGCGGGCTGGAAGTGGCGTCCGACCGGCTGCTCAAGCTGATGAAGAAAGGCGTGTCGGTGGACCAGGTGGCCCGTGTCACCTATGGCTTCACCCAGGCCGGCATCCTGGTGCATGCCTACCTGATGTATGGCTTCCCGACCCAGACGGTGCAGGACACGGTGGACGCGCTGGAATACGTGCGGCAGCTGTTCGCGGCGGGGTGCATCCAGTCCGGTTACTTCCACCGCTTTGTGTGCACGGTGCATTCGCCGGTCGGCAAGAACCCGGAGGAGTACGGGGTGGAGCTGATTCCGCTGCCGCCGGGCGATTTCGCCAAGAACGATGTGGGCTTCATCGACCCGACCGGGGTGGATCACGACACGCTGGGCGTGGCGCTCAACAAGGCGCTGTACAACTTCATGCACGGCATTGCGCTGGACGAGGACGTGCGGCGCTGGTTCCTGGGCCGGGTGCCGCGTGCGCGGGTGCCGCACAATTTCATCGATCGGGCGTTGTCGGGGATGTGAGGTTGCCGTCACCCCCGGCCGCATTCGCGTCCGGGCGACGGGATTGTAGGTTGGGTTGAGCGTAGCGAAGCCCAACATGACGTCGTGGAAACATCGCTCTGTTGGGCTTCGCTACGCTCAACCCAACCTACGGAATACCTCGGCATTCAACGATGCCGGTGCCGCAGCTCCTCCAGCACCTGCCGGCTGGCGAGCGTGGTCAGATATGTCCTGACCCGTGCCTCGGAACACAATACCCGTAATCGGTCTTCGTACAGCGGCAATACTTGCGATACCGGCAGATGCGACTGGTTGGCCAGCCGCTCCACGGCGGCCAGGTGATGGTTGCGGTCGGCATCGCTTTCGTACAACGGATCGTCCATGAAGCCCTCCCCACGGGGGACATCGATTGGCTGAAGACATCGATCGTTCCTGCGCCTCCTGCCGGCCTGGCTCGGCAGTCAAAAAATTGTAATCAACCGGTGGCGAGTCCGGGCTGTACAGGACGAACGGAAGCGCAGCGCGCCGCGTGGCCGAAGCCAGCAAATCCGCCCTCTTCCGGGCAACTGATGGGAGATTGGCTGGTCTGACCAGATCGGTGCTTGCCAGCAGCAGACGAACGGCACACCCTCGCTATGCAATCGGACTATCACCCAGCCCTGAGGAGCAACCATGGCAACCCGGAAGATCGCTGTATTCGTCGGCAGCCTGCGCAAGGCGTCCTTCAATCGCAAGATGGCCCAGGCGCTGATCGCGCTGGCCCCTTCGTCGCTCAGCCTGGAGATCGTCGAGATCGGCCAGCTGCCGCTCTACAACCAGGATCTGGACGAGGAAGGCACGCCGTCCGAGTGGATTGCCTTCCGCCAGAAGATGGCCGGCTTCGACGGCGTGCTGTTCCTCACGCCGGAATACAACCGCTCGGTGCCGGCCGTACTGAAGAACGCCATCGATGTCGGGTCTCGCCCCTACGGCAAGAGCATCTGGAGCAAGAAGCCGGGCGCGGTAATCAGCGTATCGCCGGGCGCGATCGGCGGTTTCGGCGCCAACCATCACCTGCGCCAGTCGCTGGTGTTTCTGGACGTGCCGGCAATGCAGCAACCGGAGGCCTATATCGGCAACGCGGCCGGCCTGTTCGACGATGCCGGCAACCTGAGCAATGACAACACCCGCGGCTTCATGCAAAAGTTTCTGGAAAGCTACGCCCACTGGGTTGAAGCCAACCTGGTCGGAGCTAATCTGAAGCAAGGCTGACCCTCCACCCTCGGGTGGCGTGTCAGCGCCCGTCCACGCCACCCGAGCTGCCTCATGCACTACGCGCTGAACCCGCGCTTCTTCATCTTCAGCCATTACTTCTACACCGGCCTGCGGGTGGCGACCGGGGTGATCGGGCTCACCGCGGCCGTCTTCTGGCTGGCCGATCTGCGCATCGCGATGGCGGTCTGTATTGGCGCGCTGTGCGCCAGCCTGATGGACCTACCCAGCCCGCTGCGCCACAAATTCAACGAATTGCTGGCCTGCACGCTGGTCTGTTCGGCGGTCACACTGCTGATCAGCCTGTGCTCGCCCTTCGGCCCGCTGCTGAATGTGATGCTAGTGGCGGTCAGCTTCGTGGCCAGCATGATGGTCGTCTACGGCAAGAAGACGTTGCCGCTGCAGTTCGCCGCGCTGTTCGTGATGACGCTGACCATGGTGCAGGTGCAGACGCCTCGGCAGGCGTTGCTACATACCGGTTTGTTCCTGGCGGGCGGCCTCGCCTATACCGCTTACGCGATGGCGGTGTCGTGGCTGCTGCGCCACCGCACCCGGCAGCAGGTACTGGCGGAAGCGCTGTTCGATCTGTCGCAGTATGTCGCGATCAAGGCGGATTGCTACGACCTGGGCGTGGACCTCAACGGGCAGTTCACCCAGTTGGTGCGCCAACAGGTGGTGCTGGCCGACCGCCAGCAGGCGGCACGCGATCTGCTGCTACGCGGGCGGCAGGGCGAGCGGGAACGGCGGCTGGTGCAGATCCACTTCTGCATGCTGGACCTCTACGAACTGGTGCTGTCCACCCACCCCGACTATGCGCTGCTGCGCCGTCATCAAGCCAATGCACCAGTCCTGGCGCTGCTGCGCGGCCTGGTCGCGAAGTGTGCCCGGGATATCGAGACCATCGCTTACGCGGTGACGCGCCGCCAATCCGCTCCGGTCGACCTCGACTACCAGGCCGAATTGCAGGCGGTGGACCGCGAGATGCAGCAGCTCGAACAGGACAGCCGCGACGGCAAGCTGCCGGCGGAAGCCCTGATCGCGCTGCGGGCCGCCTGCAACAAGCTGCGCGAGGTGATCGACATGATCGGCCAACTGCATCGCGCCACCCAGGCCGAGCCGGGGCCGTTGCCGGCGCTGCCCAAGGCCGACATGACGCCCTTTCTGACCCAGCAGAAGTACGAACTGGGGCTGATGCTGTCCAGCCTGCGCTGGAGCTCGCCGGTATTCCGCTTCTCGCTGCGGGTGGCGCTGGCGGTGGCGGTCGGTTTGTTCGTCGCCAACCACCTGCCCTATGTGGCGCATGGCTACTGGATTGTGCTGACCATCGCGGTGGTGCTGAAACCCAGCTACAGCATGACCAAGCAGCGGCGCGGCGATCGGTTGGTCGGTACGGTGATCGGCTGCACGGCGGCGGCCGTGCTGCTGTACCTGGTGCATTCCCCCACCGTGCTGCTGGCAGCGCTATTCGTCGCCACTGCCGCCGCGCCGACCTTTGTCACCGTCAAATACCGCTACACCGCCATCGCAGTGAGCATGCAGATTCTGATCCAGACCAACCTGCTGCTGCCGGCCGGGCACCACGTGATCAGCGAGCGACTGATCGATACCGCCATCGGCGCGCTGATCGCAACGGTGTTCAGCTTTGTGCTGCCGAGCTGGGAATACCGCGCCCTGCCGCGCTTGATCCAGGGCGTGTTGCAGGCCAACCAGCGCTACATCGAGGCCAGCCGCGACCTGTTGCAGGGCAAGACGCAGGGCGACTTCGTCTACCGGCTATGCCGCAAGCGCTTCATGGACGCACTGGCGGGGCTATCCGCCGCCCTCACCCGCATGCTGGACGAGCCGGCGGACAAGCAGCATGCGGTCGACGACCTCAACCACTTCATCATGCAGAACTACCTGGTGGTGGCGCACATGGCGGCGATGCGCCTGCTGCTGCGGCGCCATGCCGACGAGATGGAACCGGAGCAACTCAACGCCCAACTGCAACAGGCCTGCGATCAGGTCTGGGCGATGCTGGAGCAGGCGCAGCAAGGGTTGTCGTCCCAACGCTCGCCGGTCCGGACCTACGCTACCGCAGCCGACGTCACCGCCCCCGCCACTTGGTCGGGCGACTTGCTGCTGCAACGCCGCATCGGGCTGCTGCATGCCGACGCGCAGGAGATTGCGCTGCGCAGTGCGGCCATCGGCCAGGCACTGGGCCGCGCAGCCCAATAGCCCCGCACACCGCGCGGCTCTCCCCGGGATGCCGTTCATCGGCCACGGGACGGCAGTTTTCGGCGTTGTTTTCCATACTCCCTCTAGGCGCATCCCTAGGTACGAAGCCACGCTGCACGGATGCGTTCGCTTTCCTTGTCGCCCGTCGCCACGGCAGGCAACATCCCTCCGCCGTCGGCACGGCGGGCTTGGCCAGAAAGGGACTTTCCCATGCTTTCCAATATGTCGGTCAAGGCGCGCCTTGCCCTGCTGGTGGGTCTGCTGTCCGTCATCATGCTGATTCTCGGTGTCATCGGCCTGACCAGCACGGCCCGCGTCGGCGCCCGGCTGAAGACGGTCTACGAGGACCGCACGGTACCGGTGGTGCAGCTCAACGTGATCCTCGACAATCTGCACCGCGCACGCGGACGCATCCTCTCCGCCGCACTGGCCGACGATGCCGGCAAGGCGGCGCAGGAGACGGCGCAGATCCCGGACTTCATGGCCAACATCGACAAGCAGTGGTCCGCCTACATGGCGACCTACCTGACCGACGAGGAAAAAGGCCTGGCGGCGGGGTTTGCCGGCACCTACCAGGCCTATCACGACGCGATGGACAAAGTGCGGCCGGTCGCCGCCGCCGGTGAGCGGGCCAAGACCATGGAAGTGATGGCGCAGACCGGCTTCCGACGGAGTTTCGATGCTTGCCGGGATGCATTGCAGAAGCTGGTCGACCTGCAAGCCCGCGTCGGCAAAGCGGAATACGAAGGCGGCGTGGCGGACTACAACCTGGCCCACAACCTGTCCATCGCCTCCATCATCCTCGGCCTGCTGTGCGGCATCGGGTTGGCCTGGTGGATCATCCGCTCCATCACCCAGCCGCTGGGGCGCGCGGTGGAAAGCGCCCAGCGCATCGCCTCCGGCGATCTGTCCGGA
>CBIHQA010000225.1:0-6463 GCA_966211475.1 uncultured Neisseriales bacterium | reverse complement strand
CGACTCCTCCTGGGTAAGGAGGGTGGGGTCGAGCAGAACGAGATCGGCCCTTTTTCCCAGCGCGATATACCCCACATCGAGATTGAGCCAGGCGGCGGGTTCGCCGGTAATACGTTGGATTGCCCTTTGTGGGGTCAGAAAGCCAGTGCGCAGCGCCTGCCGCAGCAAGGAAAGCGCGCCGTCGAAATAGGCCAGGTTGTGCGTGTGCGCACCCGCATCAGTGAAGCCGGGCAGGATATGAGGGTGCGCCATCAGCCGTTGTCGCACCGAGGGGCGGTTGTTGGCACCGGATGACACCCAGCGGAAGGATTCGTCCTCCTGCTCCAGCATATCCATGAAGTGGTCTATCGCCCGCTTGCTTTTACGGGAAGCAGCTTCCGCAACGGTGAGTCCAACCTGGGACTCGTCATGGGAAGCGATGATCCGGATTCGGGCGAGATCCCGGTGGAAGGTTTTCGCTCCGCGGCGTGTCCAGTCTTGCTCAAAGGTGTCGCGAAATGCCGGCGTGCGCCATAGTCGGCGGCGACCTTCCGCATCTGCCGCGTTGTTCAGCATTACTCCAGCAGGAAACTCTTCGAACAGCGGTGTGATAGGGCCGTCGGAATAGATGGTGAACGGATCCGCCAGTGTCTGCAGACGCAGATTATTGCCCAGCAGCCGGTTGTATAGCCACAGCAGTGGCCCGTACAGCCGCCAGAGGTGCGGCTGGATGTCGAGGTCCAAGGCCGACAGGACCGTCATGCGCAACGGCGGCCTTCCCACTCCGCGTGCGCCCAGCTTCAGGATATTCCAGCCCGAGCGCCAGCGCTCCGGGTTGGGGGTGGCCTGGAACACAACGTCGCGTTCGCGACAGGCATCGGCCAAGGCCGCGTATTCGGCGAAGTCCGCATGGTGGGAGGGCAGTGCGCGGCCCGCATAAGGGCCATGGACCTTGTGCCAATGGACCATGTCGACAGACAGGCCGGTGAAGCCAGCGGCCAGTCCGTCTTCCACGAGCGAGCGCATGGATGCGATTTCTGTCTGGGTAGCATGGCCGGAGACTGCCCGTTCGAATCCCATCGCCTTGAGCCGAAGCGCGCTGTGTCCTAGTAGTACCGCAACGTTAGGGCCGAGCGGAAGCGTATCCAGATGAGCTAGATAATCGGCTGGCGTGTGCCACTTGGCGGCCTGGGGCAGCCAGCGCTGGATCAAGGGGGAGGGGATGGTTTCCACCCTCATGAACACATCGGCTAGATCCTTGGGCTCTCCGCAGGCGACAGACAAGCTGCAGTTGCCCATGAGCACTGACGTGACACCGTGCCTGACAGATTCGCCAAGACCGGAAGCGATTTCGACTTCGATATCGTAGTGGGTGTGGATATCAACGAAACCGGGGGCCAGCCACAGACCTTCGGCATCCAGCTCCTGGTGGGCTTTCTCATCGACATTCGGTGCCAGATGTGTGATCAACCCGTCCTGAATGCCTAGTGTGAGGCGCTGTGGCGGATTGCCTTGACCATCGAAGACGAAGGCGTTGCGGATCAACACATCAAGCATGCGATTGCGGACACTTTTTGTAAGCCAGACTCATCGGGTGAATTATGCCAAGGCAATGGGTTGGCGGCCAGTTCGATGCCAAGACGGCGGCGATTGATGTCTTTCGAACGGTGGTAACTGCCACTCTTCGAGTCGCCTGTTCAGCGACAAGGCATACATTTGGGAAGTTACTGCCTTCCTCTGAGCTTCCATTACAAAAATTACAAACCCGTCTCCCTCGACGAAATTTGCGGTTAACACCCCGGCGGTTTCATGGCGACCAGCGACGCAACACATGCGGACGCCCGGTCGACAGAAGACCGCTTCCCATCCAAGAGGAGAGACACATGAAACGGAATACCACGCTGCTGGCGACGATGCTGGCTGGCTTCGCGATCAGTGCTGTGGCAGCGGATCAACCGGTGGTGGGTCTGATTACCAAGACCGAAACCAATCCGTTCTTCGTGAAGATGAAGGAAGGCGCCGACCAGGCCGCCAAGCAGCACCACGTGAAGCTGCTGACCGCCGCTGGCAAGCAGGATGGCGACAACGCCGGCCAAGTGACCGCCCTGGAAAACATGGTGGCTGCCGGTGCCAAGACCATCATGATCACCCCCAACGATTCCAAGGCCATCGTGCCGGCCATCAAGAAGGCGCGTGACGCCGGCGTGATGGTGATCGCTCTGGACAGCCCGACCGACCCGGCCGATGCCGTCGACGCGCTGTTCGCCACCGACAACTACAAGGCTGGCCTGCTGATCGGTAAGTACGCCAAGGCTGCCATGGGCAAGAAGCCGCTGAAGATCGCCACGATCGACCTGTTCCCGGGTCACCCGGTGGGCGCGCAGCGCCACAACGGCTTCCTGGCCGGCCTGGGCCTGTCCGCGCCGGATGCCAAGAGCAACGAGCTGGGCAAGCCGGCTGAAGTCGCCTGCATGGCCGACAGCTACGGCGACCAAGCCAAGGGCCAGACCGCCATGGAAAACTGTCTGCAGAAGGCCCCGGACATCAACGTGGTGTATACCATCAACGAACCGGCCGCCGCCGGTGCCTACAAGGCGCTGAAGGCCATCGGCAAGGAGAAGGACGTGCTGATCGTGTCGGTGGACGGTGGCTGCGAAGGCGTGCGTAACGTCAAGTCCGGCATCATCGCCGCGACCTCCCAACAGTACCCGCTGCGCATGGCTTCGCTGGGTGTGGGTGCCGGCGTGCGCTACGCCCAGACCGGCAAGAAGACCAGCGGCTACACCGATACCGGCGTGACGCTGATCACCGACAAGAAGATGGCCGGCGTGGACAGCCGTGACACCGGCTACGGCATGGACGCCTGCTGGGGCACCAAGTAAGCCCAGCAAGGCGTGGAGCGGGCGAGGGCGGTTGACTCGCACGCTCCGACCCGGCGGATGCGGGTTTCAATGCATACCGCCCCGCCGGGAACTGTTCCGGGTTCATTAGCATGTGAAGGCACCCCGCCCGCCGTCGATCCAAGGCGGGCGGACATCCGACGGCGCATTCGTATTGCCCGGATGTGCCGGCCCGGTATGCAGAGCGACGCAGCGTCGCAGATGACGCACCCCCTCTGCCTCCCTGTCGGAATTCAAAGGAAGTCCCACCATGAAATCCTCCGCCAACGAGTTGGTATCGCAGCCTCCGGGCCTGCCCGCCGGCGCAACCCCGTCGGCTGATGCCAAGCAGCCGCTCACCTTCAAGCGCCTGGTGCACCAGATTGCCACCTTGCCCGCTGCCGGCGCCTTTGTGGCCCTGCTGGCCGCCAGCATCTTCTTTGCGTTCCAGAACGACCGTTTCCTCACGGGTCAGAACTTCTCGCTGATCCTGCAGCAAGTGATGGTGGTCGGTGTGATCGCCATCGGCCAGACCCTGGTCATCCTGACCGCCGGCATCGACTTGTCCTGCGGTACCGTGATGGCGCTGGCCGGTGTGGTGATGACCAAGTTCGCCGTCGAATATGGCATGCATCCGGTGCTGGCCATCGGCTGCGGCCTGCTGGTCGCCATGGCCTTCGGCGCACTCAACGGCCTGCTGGTTACACGCATCAAGTTGCCCTCGTTCATCGTGACGCTGGGCACACTGAACATCGCCTTCGCCATTACCCAGATCTACTCTCAAGCGCAGACGGTGACCGGCCTGCCGGAGGCGCTGACCTTCTTCGGCAACACCCTGCACATCGGCAGCACCGTGGTCAGCTATGGCACCGTCCTGCTGCTGGCGCTGTACCTGGTGATGTGGCTGTTCCTGCGCGATACCGCACCTGGCCGCCACATCTACGCCATCGGCAACAACCCGGAAGCTGCCCGCCTGACCGGTATCCCCAAGGACCGCATGCTGCTGTGGGTATACGTGCTGGCTGGCCTGTTCTACGGCATCGCGGCCCTGTTGTTCGTGGCCCGTACCGGCGTGGGCGACCCGCAAGCCGGCCAGACCGACAACCTGGACAGCATCACCGCCGTGGTGCTGGGCGGCACCAGCCTGTTCGGTGGCCGTGGCGTATTGCTCGGCAGCCTGATCGGCGCGGTGATCGTCGGCGTGTTCCGTAACGGCCTCACCCTGATGGGCGTGCCGTCGGTCTACCAGATCCTGGTGACCGGTATCCTGGTGATCCTGGCGGTGGCAACCGACCAGATGTCTCGCAAGCGGGGTTGATCATGACTTCCCAAGTGCAAGTGCCCAAGGGGCAACCGGTATTGCAGGCAACCGGCCTGATCAAGCGCTACGGCCATGTGACGGCGCTGGACGGCGTGGATTTCGAACTGCGTCAGGGCGAAATCCTGGCGGTGATCGGCGACAACGGCGCCGGCAAGTCTTCCCTGATCAAGGCGCTGTCCGGCGCCCTGGTTCCGGACGAAGGCGAGATCCGGCTTGATGGCCAAGTCGTGCACTTCAAGAGCCCGATCGACGCCCGCCGTGAAGGCATCGAGACGGTCTACCAGGACCTGGCCGTGGCGCCGTCCATGACCATCGCCGAGAACCTGTTCCTGGGCCGCGAGCTGCTCAAGCCCGGCCCGCTGGGCAAGCTGTTCCGGGTGCTGGACAAGAAGCGCATGCTCAACGAAGCCATCGCCCACATGGCGGACCTGAAGATCGGCATCCGCTCCATGAAGCAAGCGGTGGAAACGCTCTCCGGTGGTCAGCGCCAGGGTGTGGCCGTGGCCCGCAGCGCGGCGTTCGCCCGCCACGTGGTGATCATGGACGAGCCGACCGCCGCGCTGGGCGTGAAGGAAGGCAACATGGTGCTGGAACTGATCCGCCGGGTGCGCGACCGTGGCCTGCCGGTGATCCTGATCAGCCACAACATGCCGCACGTGTTCGAGATCGCCGACCGCATCCACATCCAGCGGCTGGGCCGCCGCGCAGCGGTGGTCGACCCGAAGGCGATCTCCATGTCCGACACGGTGGCGGTGATGACCGGCGCCAAGCGGGTGGAAGAGTTGCCGCCGGAAGCGCTGGCCCACTGAGCGCTTGCGAAAAATTCTACTGCGCGCCCCGATCTTGGTCCTGTGATGCTCACCGTACGTCAGTACGGTTGCGCTTCTCGAACCAAGCTCGGGCCGCTGACCAGCGACTTGGCGCTCGTCTTATGAGTGCCTAGTCGAGTGGCCATGCAAAGCTCGCTACGAATTTTTTCACAAGCGCTTGAATGAAATGACCCGCAGGTTGGGGCCGCCAAAGGCGAACCCCAACCTGCAACGCTTCCACGCAGGGCTGTTGGGGTTCGCTCCGCTTACCCCCAACCGACGGAGTCTTGCCCACTAGCTATCCGGGGCCCTCCCGCGCTAAACAGCGCAGGGTTGGGGGCTAAACATCAAGTACAGGTGGATTTCACCGCCACTCCCCGGGTAAAACGGTGGCTGTCAGGGCGCCACAGGAGAGGCCTCGGTGTACAACAAGCTGTATCGGTGGATGTCGGTCGCGCTGTTCGCTGCGATCGCCATCGCCTCCTCCCCCAATACGTTCGCTGCCGCCCCCGCCGGTGAGCTGCGCCGTATCGGCCTGTCCCTGTCCGACCTCGGCAACCCCTTCTTCGTCCGCCTCGCCCGTGGGGTGGAAGACACCGCCAAACAGCTCACTGGCAAGCCGGTCAGCGTCACCGTCATGTCCAGCGCCTACGACCTGCAGCGGCAGGTTGAACAGATCGATGGATTCATCGCCCAGAAGGTCGATCTGATCATCCTGACCGCCGCCGACCCGGTGGCCATCGGCCCGGCCGTCAAGCGCGCGCAAGCCGCCGGCATCAAGGTGATCGCCGTCGATGTAGAGGCCGCTGGTGCCGACGCCACCATCACCACCGACAACGTACAGGCCGGCCAGCTCGCCTGCGCCTTTCTCGGCAAGCGGCTGAACGGCCGTGGCAATGTGGTCATCATCAACGGCTCCCCGGTGTCCTCGGTGGTGGAGCGGGTCGACGGCTGCCGCAAGGCGCTGGCCGGTTTCTCCGGTATTCGCTTGCTGTCCTGGGACAAGAACGGCGGCGGTAGCCGCGAAGGCGGGCTCGCCAAGATGACCGACCTGCTGACCGCCTACCCGAAGATCGACGGCGTGTTCACCATCAATGACCCGACCGCCATCGGCGCGGAAACCGCTGCCCGCCAGTCGCGCCGCGAGAATTTCGTGATCGTCAGTGTCGACGGCGCCCCCTCCATCGAGCAGCGCCTGAAAGACGACAAATCGCTCATCGCCGCCTCGGCCGCGCAATTGCCCGACCGGATGGCCGAACAGGCCGTGACCGTCGGCCTGCGCATGCTCAAGGGCGAAGCGCCGCCCCGCAATACCGTGCTGATCCCGTCCTACCTGGTGACCAAGCAGAACATCGCCAGTTATCGCGGATGGGGGCTCTGAGAGGAGTCGACGATCGCGCCGGGGAGTCGCCACAGACCCGTAGCCTGGACGCGGAGCGGCCGGGGAAACGTCGTCAACCCGGCCGCTGCCCGGC
>CBIHQA010000224.1:0-6467 GCA_966211475.1 uncultured Neisseriales bacterium | reverse complement strand
TCAGCTGGAACCAGTCGCGGCAGGTCACGCGGTTGCCGGTCCAGTTGTGGAAGTATTCGTGGCCAATCACCGCCTGGATGTTGGAGAAGTCGGTGTCGGTGGCGGTGTCCGGGCGGGCCAGCACGTACTTGGTGTTGAAGATGTTGAGGCCCTTGTTTTCCATGGCCCCCATGTTGAAGTCGCCGACCGCGACGATCATGTAGATGTCGAGGTCGTACTCCAGGCCGAAGCGCTCTTCGTCCCACTTCATCGCGTGCTTCACGCTGTTCATCGCGTGGGCAACCTTGTCCAGGTTGCCGGCTTCGGTCCAGATTTCCAGCCGCACTTCGCGGCCGGATCGGGTCACGAACAGGTCTTCTGCCTTGGACAATCGCCCGGCCACCAGCGCGAACAGGTAGCTCGGCTTGCGGAACGGGTCGACCCATTTCACCCAGTGGCGGCCACGGCCGCTATCGCCCTCGCCCACCTTGTTGCCGTTGGACAGCAACACCGGCAGCTTGTGCTTGTCGGCGATGATGGTGGTGGTGAACCGGGTCATCACGTCCGGCCGGTCCAGGTAGTAGAGGATGCGGCGGAAGCCCTCGGCCTCGCACTGGGTGTAGAGGTTGCCGCCGGACGCATACAGGCCGGACAGCGCGGTGTTCTTGGCGGGATCGATGCGGGTGCAGACGTCCAGGAAGAAGCTATCCGGCACGCTCGGCACGGTCAGCGAATCCGGCGTGGCAACGTAGCGGTCGGCCGCCAGCGCTTCTCCATCGAGCTTGAGGCCGGTCAGCGTGAGGTCGGCGCCCACCAGTACCCCGGGTGCGTTCGGCGGGTTGGCCGCCGGGTTGCGCTGCATCACCATGCGCGCCGACACGTCGGTGTGGGTATCGAAGATGTCGAAGGTCAGGTCGATGCGGTCGACCAGGAAATCGGCCGGGCGGTAGTCGCGCAGGTAGATGGTGAGCGGTGTCTCGGTCTTCATGGTGTTGTTGTCTTCTTGTCAGTCAGGTTGGCTGCCGGCGGATCGCGCACGGCGGCAAGTCGCATGGGCCGAGGCGGGTCGGATGGGCGCCGCGGCCGTCAGGATTCATCGTTCGGGATTCAGCTTCGCATCAAAGTGTTTTCAGCAACAGATACAGTGCCAGGCCGATCATCACCAGCCAGTTGGCGCTGACGCCAACGGCCCGGCCGAAGGTGGTCCCGGCGGAACGGTTCAGGCCCCAGCCATGCAGGACACGGCCGATCACGAAGCTTGCACCGGCTACGTGCAGCCAGGTGGACGACAAGCCCCGCGCCTCCGCCAACCCGAGCAGGATCAGGGTGATCGGCAGGTGTTCGGCCGCATTTCCTTGGGCGCGGATGGCCCGGGTGAGTTCCGGGATACCACCGTCGCCCAGGCCGACCTTGTGGCGGCCACGCAGCTGCTCAATGCGCATGATCAGCGCCAGATAGATGAGCGTGGCGAGGGCGGCGTAGAGGGCGGTGATGGGGAAGGTCATAGGTGGCTCTTCAAGTGTTCAAGATCGAAGGCAGGTCTTTGGCCCACCGTAGGAGCGGGCCATGCCCGCGACCATCTTTTCTTCGAAGAACGGATGGTCGCGGGCATGGCCCGCTCCTACATCATTGGTTATCCCCTCAGCCAGGCGTTGCGGCGGACCACGGCCTTGGCCTTGCCGTTGGTGTCCACCGCCAGGCCGGCGGTGTCGGCACGGGTGGCCTGCAGCTTCAGCGTGACCGTCTTCAGCTCGTCGCGGCGGAAGGCATGGGCAGTCACTTTGGCGGCAAGCGGCAGGCGGGACAGCAGGCCATCCAGGTTGCCGTTGGTGACGCGCAGGCCGTCCAGTGCAATCAGCACGTCGCCGCCCGCCAGGCCGGCCTCTTCCGCCGCTCCGCCATTCAGCACGGCGGAGAGCTTGGCGCCCAGTGCGTCGCTGGCGGTGCGGGCGCCCAAGGTGTTGCGCGGTTCGGGCGCCTTATCAAGCAGCTTGCCGCCCTTGTCCGACGCGCTGCTCGGGCAGCGCAGCTGCAGGGTGACACCTACGCTTTTGAACGCGTCCATCAACGGCTGGGCCAGGTCGCTCGGTGTGCGCAGGTGCAGGTCGAAGAAGGCGCTCAGGTCCATGCCGGCGACGTCCTGCGCCGTCCGCTCCCACTCGCCTTCCGGCAGGCCTTCGCCGGTGCGGTCGAAGTTCGCGCCGTAGCGCTTCCACAGCGCCCGCATCACGTCGTCGAGCGAACGGCCTTCGCGACGCAACGTCAGGTCGAGCAGCAACGCGACCAGCGCACCCTTCACGTAATAGCTGGCGAGTGCGTTGGGGCTGTTCTCGTCCTGCCGGTAGTACTTGATCCAGGCGTCGAAGCTGGCGTCCTCCAGGTTCTGCACGCGGCAGCCGGGGCTGCGCAACACGCTGGTCAGGTTCTGCGCGACTACCTCCAGGTAGGTGGCTTCCGAGATGACGCCGGAGCGCACCAGCGCCAGATCGTCGTAGTAGCTGGTGATGCCCTCGAAGGCCCACAGCAGGCGGGAATAGGCTTCGCGGCTGAGGTCGTAGGGCGCGTAGGCGGCCGGTTTCAGGCGCTTGACGTTCCAGCTATGGAAATACTCGTGGCTAAACAAGCCCAGCAACTGCCGGTAGCCGGGCGAGGGCTCGGCCGGCTCGTCGGCAGCGGGCAGGTCGTCGCGGCTGGCGATCAGCGCGGTGGAGCTGCGGTGTTCCAGGCCGCCGTAACCGTCGCCGACCACCGCCAGCTGGAACAGGTATTCCTTGAATGGCGCCTTGGGTGGGCTGGCGAACAGCGCGATCTGGTTCTCGCAGATTTTCTGCACGTCCGCAGCCAGGCGCTCCAAGTTGCCGAAGTGGCGACCGGTCACCACGATGTGATGCGGCGTGCCGTGCGCCTTGAACGACACCAGGTCGAAGACGGCGCATTCCACCGGATGGTCGATCAGTTCGTCGTAGTTAGCGGCGGTGTAATGGCCGAAGCTCCAGCGATCCGTGCCCTTGGCGCGCGGCAACGTGGTGGCAACGCGCCAGTCGGCGTAGCCCTTGCCACGCGGTGGGACGATCTCCACTGCGACCGGCTCCTGCTCGCGGCCCACCACCGCCAGGCAGGTGCTGGTGGCGTTCCAGAAGGCGCGAGTGGTATCGAAATAGGCACCGCGTACCGACAGGTCATAGGCGTAGACCCGGTAACGCACCGTCAGCGGCCCATCGGTCGGCCCCGCCTGCCAAGTGCATTTGTCCAGCTTGGTCAACGTCACCGGGCGAGCCTGCTTGCCGGCACCCGCCGAAGCTTCGATGGCCACGATGTTCCGCGCGAACTCACGGATCAGGTAGGAACCGGGGATCCAGGTCGGCAGGGTCAGGCGTTCGCCGGTCGGGTCCGGGTCGGACACGGTCAGGATGACGTCGATCAGGTGGGCGTGCGGGTCGTTCAGGTCGATGCGGTACGCAATGCGCGCGGCGGGACTGGGCATGGTCTGAGGGTTCCGGGCTTTTTTGCGGGAGGATGGCCGCCGGGCGCGGGGTCGCCGCCACGGGGTCAGCACTTGGCCTGCATTCTAGCATGCACCGAGCATCCGCTCGGCCGCCAGGGCGCTGGTTTACCGTGTCCGAACCTCATGGAATGGCAATGGGGAATTTTTTCCGGCCGTACAAATCGAACTGGTCCGAAACACCATGCAAATGGCATTCACGTTATGATGTGAGAGGATGGCGCAGGATGCGCGCCCCCGCTTGTCATGATCCGTTAAGGATGGCTCCTTTAAGCTGCCGGGGTATCTCGGCCAAGGTGCCGTAGGCTAAAATCCGCACCTCGCGAATGACACGAAGGTCCGCCGGATCGTCCGACACGGCGGATTTCTTTTGCTTAGCAAGCTACATGCAGACTGACTACGCCCCCCTACAACTGCGCTGGACGGACCACCTGCCGGACGACAAATCGTCCGGGGGCTTGTGCTATGGTCCCGGCGACCGTCGGCTGCCGGGCATTGCCCTGGCCCGGCTCGGCACCTCCCAGCCAACGCTGCCCCATGTCAGCCTGTTTACCTGCCCCGATCCGGTGACGCACCAAGAGATCGACGGCGCCCAGGTCTGGATGCACCGCGACTATCTGTACGCTGTGCTGAGCGTGGACGAACAACGCTTCCGTGGGTACCAGTCGCCGCTACGGGCGGCCAGCCGCGAGGCGTACACCACGCTGTTCCGGCTGCTGGCCCGCGAAGGTTACCCGGCGCCCTGGCGCTTCTGGAATTACCTGTCGGATATCCACGGCGAGGAAGCCGGGCTGGAGCGCTACCGCCAGTTCAACTGCGGCCGGCAGGATGCCTTTTTGGAAACCGGGCATCGCGTCACCGGCGCCGTACCGGCCGCCTGTGCGCTAGGTACGCAGGGTGGTGAGCTGGTGGTGGCGGTGATGGCAGGCCGTGTGCCGGCGCAAGCCATCGAAAACCCGCGTCAGGTCAGCGCCTTCAGCTATCCGCGCGACTATGGCCCACGTGCGCCGACCTTCGCCCGCGCCAACCTGTCCTGGCTGGGCGAGCACCCGCAACTGTGGCTGTCCGGTACCGCCAGCATCGTCGGGCATCAAACGCTGCACGCAGGCGACATCGCGGAGCAGACCCGCGAAACGCTGCGCAACATCCGCGCCGTGCTGGAAGAAACCCGGCGCCAACAGCCGTCGGCCGACTTCGCACTGGCCGACCTGTATTTCACCGTTTACGTCCGTCACCCTGAGCACCAGCCGCAAGTCGCCGCATTGCTGGAAGCGGAGGTCGGGCCGGCACTGAATGCTGTCTACCTGCAAGCCGACATCTGCCGCGCCGATCTGCTGGTCGAGATCGAAGGCTCGGCGGGCCATCCGCTGACGGTGCACGCATGATCGACAACCTGCCCCCGCCCCTGCCGGACCTGATCCGCCGCCCACATGACGTGGTGCGCCTGGCGCTCGGCTGGCTGATGCTGGCGGTGATCTGCCTGTCCTGGGGCGCCGTCGCCGTGCTGTTGCAGCCGCTCGCCCGCACCGAATTCGGCCGCAACCTAGGCCGGCAGGTCGCAATGCGCGGCTTCCGCCTCTACCTGGGCGGGCTAACGCTGCTCGGCATCTTCCGCTTCGATCTGAAGGAAATAGATCAGCTCAGGGATGCCGGCCCGCTGATCCTGATCGCCAACCATCCGGGCCTGCTGGATGCGCTGATGCTGATCTCACGGCTACCGAACGTGGCCTGCATCATGAAGGCCAGCCTGCTGCGCAACCCACTGTTCGGCGCCGCCGCCCAGCTGGCCTGTTACATCCCCAATCACGCGCCGCTCGCCATCGTGCTGGCCGCCTGCAAGGAGCTGCAACGCGGCGGCCAGGTACTGCTGTTCCCCGAGGGCAGCCGCACCCGCCGACCACCGCTGAACCCCTTCGTACCGACCGCTGCACTGATCGCCCGCCGAGCCGGAGTACCGGTGCAGACGCTGGTGATTGAAACGAACTCCGCCTACCTCTCCAAGGACTGGCCGATCACCCGGATTCCTCGGGTACCGATCCACTTCCGAGTCCGGTTGGGCGAGCGCTTTGCGCCCGACGCCGACACGCGCGGCCTGACCGCCCGACTGGAACAACACATCGCCGCCGCGCTCTCCCCGCAGGCCGCCCCTACCCGAGCGCAGCAGCATGAAACCGTCTAGCAGCCACCTGGTCCTGATCCCCAGCTATAACCCCGGCCCCAAGGTCTACGACACGGTGCGCGCCGCCCGGGCCATGTGGAACCCGGTGTGGGTGGTGGTCGACGGCAGTACCGATGGCAGCGCCGAAGGCCTGCTGGCCATGGCCGCCGAAGACCCGGGCTTGCGGGTGGAAGTGCTGCCGGTTAACCAGGGCAAGGGTTCTGCCGTACTGCACGGCTTGCAGCTGGCGCGCGATGCTGGCTTCACCCATGCGCTGACCATGGACTCCGACGGCCAGCACCCGGCCGCGTCGATCCCGGAATTCATGGCGACCTCAATCGCCAAGCCGGACGCGATGGTCCTGGGCATGCCGCAGTTCGATGCCAGCGCGCCGAAGCTGCGGGTGCGCGGCCGCAAGATTTCGAACGCCTGGGCGAACCTGGAAACGTTGTGGATGGGCATCGGCGATTCGCTGTTCGGCTTCCGCATCTACCCAGTTGGACCGCTGATCGCGGTGATGAAACAGCAGCGCTGGATGCGCCGCTTCGACTTCGACCCGGAAGCGGCGGTGCGCCTGTGCTGGCGCGGGGTGCGGCCGGTCAATGTGCCCTGTCCGGTACGGTATTTCCAGGCGGATGAAGGTGGAGTGTCGCACTTCAACTACTTGCGCGACAACGTGCTGCTGAGCGGGATGCACACGCGGTTGTTCTTTGGGTTTTTGTTGAGGTTGCCGGTGTTGATCGTCCGGCGGTTGGTTGGGCGTTGAGCCCGTGCGGTGCTTCCCGTAGGTTTGTGGTGAGTGGAGCGGAGCCCAAAATGTCCACGTGG
>CBIHQA010000223.1:0-6482 GCA_966211475.1 uncultured Neisseriales bacterium | reverse complement strand
TTCTCGCCTCAAATGCTGACTGACGGGGGTTGCGGGAAAACATAGGATCTACAAATGCCGATAGCCGGCGGCAGGCAAGCGGGGCGGTGATGATGGCCCCTTCACTCAGCCCTACCCCGCCTCCCGCAGCACCGCCATCGGAGAGCGGTTGGCCACCCGCCGCGCCAGCGGCAGCACCAGCAGCCATAGCGCCATGCCGGCCACCGGTCCGGCCAGCCACAACCAGGGATGCGGCGCATAGTCGATTTCCAGCCACTGGCGGGCAACCAGCCAGCCGACCGCCTCGGCACCGCTGGCTGCAAGCAGGCCCGCCAGCGTGCCCAGCGCCAGGAACTCGGCGGCGAAGCTTTGGTGCAGCCGGGTGCGCGACAGACCCAGCGTCTTCAGCACCGCCGCGTCCGCGTACCGCGCCATCAGGCTGCCCTGCACAGCCGCCGCCAACACCAGCACGCCGCCGGCCAGGCCGAAGAACAGCACGAAGCGCACCGCGCCGGACAGCATGCCGACCAGCCGTTGCACCTCGTTCAGCGCCGCGGCGACGTCGATCAGCGTGATGTTGGGCATGCTACGTACCAGCTCGTCACCCACCGCACTACGATCCGCCGGCAGCCGGAAACTGGCGATGCGCGTGCCGCTGTGCCGCTGCAGCAGGTCCGGCGTGCCGATCACGAAGAAATTCACCCGGAAGCTCTCCCAGGTCAGCGCCCGCAGGTTCACCACCTTGCCGACCACCCGGTCGCCCGCGATGTCATAGGTCAGGGTATCGCCCAGCTTGATGCCCAGCCGCTCCGCGATGCCCTGCTCCACCGACCAGCCGCCGCGTAGATCCGGCCGGAACGCCTGCCCGGCGGCCACCCGGTTGCCGGCTGGCGTGTCGGTGCGCCAGGACAGGTTGAATTCCCGCTCGGCCAGGTTGCGGGCGCGTTCATCCTTGTAGGCAGCGGGACGCACCGGCTTGTCGTTGATCGACACCAGCCGGCCACGCACCATCGGAAAGGTATCCGGCACTGGCAGGCCAGCGCGACGGAAGGCCTGTTCGAACTGCGGCAACTGCTCCGGCAGCAGGTTGATCACGAAGCGATTGGGCGTATCCGGCGGCAATTGCGTCTGCCAGGCGGACAACAGATCGCGCGCCACCACCGTCAGGGTGAACAGCGTCAGCCCGGCCAGCGCCAGCGCGCCGAGCTGCAGCGCCGTCACGCTGGGCTGCCGCCAGAGGTTGGCCAACCCCAGCCGCCAGGCCAGCGAAAACCGGCCGGACAGCCGTTGCAACACCCGCACCATCAGCCAGGACAAGCCAGTCGCGACCAAACCCAATGCCGTCAGCGCGGCCAGCCCGATGCCGGTCAGCACCGGGTCGCGGGTCATCCAGGTGCCCAGCGCAAACAGCGCCAAAGCACCGGCCAACAGCGCCCCGCGCCAGCCCGGTAGCGGCGGGGTCTGCCGGCGCAACACCTGCCAGGCCGGTATCCGCGCCAGTGTCAGCAACGGCGGCATCGCGCAGACCACCAGCAGGATCACGCCAAACGCCGTCGATTCAACCAGCGGCATCCACCCCGGTGGCGGCAAATCCACATTGACCACCTGCCTCAGCACCTCGATCAACGCCGTATGGGCAGCGAGCCCCAGCCCGCCGCCCAGCACCGCCACCATCAGGCCGAGCCAGCCAAGCTGCGCCAAGTGGAGCCCCAGCAGCCGACGGCGGGACTGGCCCAGCGTCTTCATCAGCGCCCAGGCCTCGGCATGCCGCTCGACATAGCGCCGGCTCGCCAGCCAGGACGTCGCCAACGCCAGCACCGCCGTCAGCAGCGACGCCAGGGTCAGGAATCGCTCCGCCCGGGCCAGCACACCCTTTACTTCCGGCCGGGCTTCCCGTACGTCCTCGATGCGTTCACCGCGGACCAGCGGCACCTGGCTACGCCATGCCCGCACCGCCTGCTGCGGCCCGGCCACCAGCAGGCGGTACTGCACCCGGCTTTCCGGCTGAATCAACCCGGTCTTCGGCAGATCGGCGCGCGCGATCAACACCTGCGGCGCCAGCGATGAGAAGGAAAACTGTGCTGAGGGCTCGCGCCGGATCACCTCCGCCAGGCGCAAGTCGGCGTCGCCCAACTGAACCTTGTCACCCTTCTTCAAGCCGAGCTGCGACAGCAAGCGCGGCTCCGCCCACAGGGTACCGGGCGCCGGCGCATGACGGACATCGCCGCCCTGGTCCAGCGTCAGTGCGCCTCGCAAGGGATAGCCGGGATCGGCCGCCCGCACCGTCACCAGCAAGGTCCGCTCGCCCGCGATCAGCATGCTGGGAAACTGCGCGAACTGCGCTACCGACAGCCCGGCTTGCCGGGCGGCCGCCTCCGCCCGCGGCGGGATCGCATGGTCGGCGATCAGCGCCGCGTCGCCACCCAGCAACGCCGCCGCCTCGCGGTCCAGCGCAGCCCGCAACCGCTCGCCGGTCAACCGTACCGAGGCCAACGCGGCCACCGCCAGCACCAGCGCCAGCATCAACACCAGGTTTGACTTCAGGTCGCGCCGGAACAGGCGCCAGCTCAGGGCCATGAGGGAGGCTTTCTAGGGTTGCGGGGCCGCTGCGACTGCGGCAGGAATCGGCCGGGATCCGCCCATTATGAACGACCGGCAGGCTTGGAGAACCGTTGCGGCCACCGGTTTCCCACCAACTTGTCCCGTTGTGGCCGAAGGTTGTCCGGGATCGGCCGATGGCCCGCTGCAGCACGGCTTATGCTGGCGGAACGCTCAATTCCGCCATCCGGCCCATTCCGCCCCCTGTTTCTGCCACCCCAGGAGAACGTCATGCAACACACCATCGGTATCTACGTCTTCGACGACGTCGAAGCGCTCGACTTCGCCGGCCCCTACGAAGTGTTCACCACCGCCTCGCGCATGCACGGCCGGATGCACCCCGGCAGCCCGGCGCCGTTCTCCGTAGTCACCATCGCGCAGGAAAACCGGCCCATCCGGGTGCGCGCCGGCATCCGCATCCTGCCGGACGCCGTCATCGCCGACCATCCGCCGCTGGACGTGCTGATCGTGCCGGGCGGCGTGGTCACCGCCGAACAGGCCAAGCCAGCCGTCATCGACTGGATCCGCCGCACCGACGCCGGCACCGCCCTGACCGCCTCGGTCTGCACCGGCGCCTTCCTGCTCGGCGACGCCGGCCTGCTGCAAGGCCACCGCGTCACCACCCACTGGGAAGACATCGCCGACCTGCGCACCCAGTTCCCGGAACTGCAGGTAGAGGAAGACCTGCGCTGGGTCGATGCAGGCCGCATTATCACCTCCGCCGGCATCTCGGCCGGCATCGACATGAGTCTGCACCTGGTGGAACGGCTGGCCGGACGGGCATTGGCGGAAAGGACGGCGCGGCAGCTGGATTTTGATTGGACGGAGAATCCGGTGGACGCGATCAGCTAACGTGCGCCACGGCGGCCGGCGGGGTTGGCCGCATATGGGGGCCTGGAGCCCCCGTCCGCCGCCGCATCGCGGAGGGCGGTTTCAGGCAAGACTTGTTCGCACCTTGTCACAGCATGCTCAAGGGTAGGCTGGCAAAGCGCTCAATCCCACCAGATGCTGAAGACTTGAAAATCCGGTGCGGGTTCGGGTACCGCATCCGGTTTGCCATATAACCAATCGGCAACAACCTCACTCGGTCGCAGCCCAGTTACACGGACCTCGATCTCTTCTTTCGCAAGCGAGGTGATAACGTAAATCGTGTCGGCATACGGCCACGATATGTCGTCGTCCACGGCGCAGATGCGAACAAAAACGCTCTGAACTCCAGGGTCTTGCTGTAGTTCTTTTAAGCTCCGAAAGAACGCCTGAATCGGTGGTTGCTCATCCCCCAGATTGCAGCCAATCGACCCCTGATCGTTGTTGCCATTGAAGAACAAATCCAGTGGGACAGCGACCTCTCCCGATTCGAGGTCCTGTGTCTCGATCTCAGCGATCAGATTTGCACGGTCATCAAGTGGCATACCCCTCCCCCCAACTCAACCGGAAATCCGATGCGCCTCCATCACGCCGCCCATAGCGTCGTAATGGAAGTAATCCGATTTGTTGTCGCGCAACCAATCCACCTTCTTGCGGGCACCTACAGGCACATAGCAGATGACCTCTTCTGCGTTGCCAACGCATTTGGCTTCCGCACTGACCTTGACCGGCCACATCATCTTTTCCCAGAACGCTTTCCGCTGTGCCGCCGACCACGACTGGGCACTTGCCTTCGAGCTATGAGTGAGCGTATTCAGCTGGTACCCGCCTGCGTCGCGACGAATCTGCCAGACAGCCTCCTGAGAACTGCGGGTGTAATCGTGTCCGAACTTGCCGAGCAGCGGATCGCTCTCCGCCAGCGATGCATGCGAAATCAGCAGAAGCGTGACGGCGATGCAGACTTGTTTCAATTCAATACCTCAAGCAATGACGGCAGGTACGCGATATCAGGAGCTGCGGCCGAACTGCCGAATGGGCAGCCCAGTCAGCCCGGAGCCGGGAGCAAGACACCAACTCGTGGGCCACCTCGGAGGAGTCAGGCCTCAGGTTTGCTACACACCGCTTCGATGTTGTGCCCGTCCGGACCGATGACGAACGCTGCGTAGTAGTTCGCGTGGTACTGCGGGCGCAGACCCGGCGCACCATTGTCTTTGCCACCCGCCTCCAGCGCCGCCCGATAGAACGCATCGACTTGCTGGCGATTCTCGGCCACAAACGCCAAGTGAAGATGCGCCGGCTTCTCCTCGGTTTGATACAGGCACAAGGAAGACTTCCCGTTGGGCTGGCTGAGCTCGACACCATTTGGCGGCCATTCCGTGGCAACCGTTACACCGAGCGGCTTGAGAGCCTTCAGGTAGAACGCTCTGCTCTCTGCATAGTCGCTGACGCCGAATTTGACGTGGTCAAACATGGGTTCTCCTGACGAGTGTGGACCAGGTTGAGGTCTGACATTCAAGTACGCCTGTGTGACTGACCCGTATTGATCTCCAACTGTGCAGCGAACGCTCGCTTGTAAG
The DNA here is from genome assembly GCA_966211475.1 of uncultured Neisseriales bacterium. Lineage (GTDB taxonomy): Bacteria > Pseudomonadota > Gammaproteobacteria > Burkholderiales > Leeiaceae > Leeia. The sequence continues at coordinate 1,461 of CBIHQA010000223.1, read as the reverse complement.
CCGCCCGTGCCTCGCCGCGAGCGACATAGGCGGCCAAGTTGGGGAATTCGTCCAGAATGCCCGACGACCTTACCCTGAGTAGTACCGACACCATCATCAGGTCGCCTGCGCTGAACGCGCCTTCGAGCCATTCGGCATCCCCCAGGCGAGCGGAAAGCGGTTTCAAGCGCCCCCGGATGCGATCCTCGACCAGCGGCAGGCGTTCCTTGCTCCATGGCTTGTCGCCCTCCAGCAGCTTGGCACTGACAAGCTCAAGGATCGGCAGCTCCACCGTATTGAGCGCCGCAAACATCCAGGCAATCGCACGGGCACGTGCATTGGCATCGTCCGGCAGCAGGCCCGCGTGGCGCTCGGCGATATGGAGAACGATCGCCCCGGTTTCGAACAGAACCAGATCCCCTTCCTCATAGGTTGGGATCTGGCCGAAAGGATGCAGTGCCAGGTGCGCGGGCTCCTTCATCGCGCGGAACGAAACCAGGCGAACTTCGTAAGGCTGGCCCACTTCCTCCAGCGCCCAGCGAACGCGCGTGTCACGCGCCAGCCCCTTGCCCCCGTCGGGGGAGCGTTCGAACGCGGTAATGGTGATGGTCATTGCGAGGCTCCTTGGCTTAGCGGCCGACCAATATTCGACAGGAGAGGCGATACGCAATCGGCAAAGCGGCGGTAAGACGCCGACTCGACGGAAGGGTTACCCCTCTCGTCACCAGGGGCCATACTCAACCGCGAAACAACCGTCCAACCCCCGGCCGCCCCAGCACAATGAAGGTAAATACCCCCAGACAGGTCCCATAAGGAATGCCGAGACAGGACAGTGCCGCAATCACCGTGCAGAAGGTCCGCCCCTTCCTCTTCTTGATGCAGTAAGCAGTCCGGAATTTCGCCGCCGCGATACACGCCAGAACAAGGAAGAAAACCCCGCCGAAAATCCCGAATATCCAACCGATTGCATCGGGCGGGGCCGCCTGGGCGGCACCCGCCCCCTTCGACGTCGCCGAGACCAGCACGCCGAGCATGAGTCCCAATACCGCATACAACAGGCCAAACAGGGAAAACACACCGGTGATCGTGCCGGAAATCACATATCCGATCGAAAGCAGTCTGAGGTGTTCTTCGTCGAGGACAGCTTGTCTGCTTTCTGGATCGATCATGGTTACTCCGCGGTGAGAAATGGAGATCAGGCAAGAAGGGCAACGTGTTCCGCCAGCCGTTCGATGGCAAGCATATCGATCAGCCCGGCGTTAAAGGGGCTTTCTTCGTCTATGCAGGATGGCGCGATAAACGTTGGGCTTCGCGGGCTTAGGCCCAATTGCCGCGCACGGTGATTTGGACGTTGGCTTACGCCTCCGCCGCCGACGGCCAGCCGATCCGTGCCGCACTACGAAGCGTGGACTGAACGACCAAGCGATGAAACGGGGCAATCAGAAAAATATAGAGGCGCCCCAAACGATTGTGGCAATGGAC
>CBIHQA010000222.1:0-6487 GCA_966211475.1 uncultured Neisseriales bacterium | reverse complement strand
TGGCATACGCATCCAATACTGATCGGGACCGTTCTCTTCCATCACCAAGCGAGTTGCCCACGTGCCCTTCGACCCCAATACGCCCATCCACCAAGGCAATGGCCCGCGCTGCGGCGCTGCTTGTGCCGTGTATGTCTCGCATTGGCTCGCGGATCAGCCACTCGCCAACACGGTCGATCCCAATGCGGTCAGTCCGGCGGATGAACTGGACCGTGCCATGCGGCATACCAAGACCGTCAGTTGCACCGAGGCGCTCGGCAGCACTCCCGCCAACATCGCGTCCTACATCAAAAACCTGCATCAGAATGCCCGCATCTACGCGCCGACCGAGATCCTGACCAACTGGTCTTCGCGTCCCTGGTATGTATTCCTACGAGGCGGCCTGTCCATTTCCGGCAGCACCAACTGGTCCTGCGGATGCACTTGCGCCATGCCCGCGGGCGGGGCGCTGGGGACGGACTATATGATCATCAGCATGGTCAGCAAGGCGTTGCCCTCGGGATGCGCCGAGTATGCACAGGCGCATTTCGTGGTGCATATCGACGACAACCGGATCATGGATCCCAACGGGCACATACGTCAGAAGACAGCCTATCTGACGGGAGGCTACTGCAGCCGAGGATGGGCATCGGTCGGCTTGGATCTGTATGTCTACAAACCGCCTCAGCCGGTAATCAATGTCTAGCGGGAGGTGTGGCGATCGCAACAGCAGCCCCTTTCGGACTGCACTTGACCGACGCCCGACTCCAAACCGACGACGGTTTCGCAGCCCGCAACAATCGCTTGGTGCTGAATCACTTCACAAATGCGTGCCGGTTGCGAACCGACACGGGAGAACGCTGTGCCTTTTGAAAACGCAAACTGCTATGGCTACGCGCTGGGCGCCAACTTCAACCTGGCGCCGGGCAGTCTGGGCGATGAAGAAATCGCGTTCGAGGGGCTCGACATGGAAGCTAACGCGGCACGTCTGCTCGCTGCATGCAAACGGGACGGGTTGATCGAGCTCGCCACCGGATGGCCGATTGCCGTCTTCATCAACAAGTATGACGGCTCGTTGGACTATCACTTCTATCGGCTTCATGAGGGGAAGTGGAGCCACAAGATGGGGAATGTCGGTGCGGTCGAGACCGGCATACATGACGCGGTCACACACAATGCGAGGCTGCGCAACACCGAAGACCCTGCTGGCGATTTGATCATCGATCAGCACTTCTGTGGCTTTCTGTACAAAAGCCCGGAATTGACGGAAGGAAAGATCATCGCGCACTTCGACTGACGATTGGTTAACCCGTCGCCGGTGTCGCGGGTAAAACCCCTCAGCGGATGTCTCGTCAGCATCCTGTCGAACCTTGGCTCAATGCCAATCCAACCGACACAATACTTGACCGTTTCTCTTTTTGGGAATAATTTCCCAAATATGGAAAACGAACTGAGAGACGACTCCAACCTGGACCAACTACTCGCCCAGCGCTTGAAAACGCTGCGCAACGAGCGCGGTTGGTCACTGGATGAACTGGCCAAGCGCAGTAGCGTCAGCCGCGCCACGCTGTCCCGCCTGGAAAATGCCGAGGTCAGCCCTACCGCCAGCGTGCTGGGCAAGTTATGCGGTGCCTATGGCATGACCATGACCCGGCTGATGCGCATGGTCGAGGAGCGTTTCGAACCGCTGCTGCCGCGCGAGGCCCAGCCGGTCTGGATCGACCCGGAAAACGGCTTCCATCGGCGTTCGGTATCACCACCTTGCCAAGCGCTGGCTGGTGAGGCGCTGGAATGCGCGCTGCTGCCCGGCACGTGCATCGACTATGACCGCTCGCCCCGTCCGGGGCTGGAACACCACCTGATCATGCTCGACGGCCGGCTGGAGCTCACCGTCGACAACCAGACCCACACCCTGCAAGCCGGTGACTGCCTGCGCTACCAGTTGTTCGGCGCTAGCCGCTTCGTCGCCCCTGCCGAGCAGGGTGCCCGCTACATCCTGTTTATCGTGTGAGGCAGCATGAACACCGAAACGCCCTCCCGCATCGCCCCCGTCGTCATTTCGTCCCTCGCGGCGGATGAAATCGAACGCAAGTTGCCCGAATTGGGCGCTCTGCTGCATGCCTGTGTGCAGGCTGGCGCCAGCATCAGCTTCGTGTTGCCCTTCACGCGGGAAGAAGCCGAAGCCTTCTGGCGCAACAAGGTGCTGTCGTCCGTTCGCAGCGGGAACAGTGTTCTGCTGGTGGCGCGGCAAGCGGAGCACATCGTCGGTACCGTTCAACTGGATTGCGACACCCCACCTAACCAGCCGCATCGCGCGGAGGTCCGCAAGCTGCTGGTCCACCCCGACTGCCGCCGGCAGGGTATCGCCCAGACCTTGATGCGGGAGCTGGAAACGGTCGCCCGGCAACGCGGGCGCACCTTGCTGACCCTGGATACACGCACGGGCGACAAGGCCGAACCGCTCTACATGGCCCTTGGCTACCAGGTGGTCGGCATCATCCCCGGCTACAGCGTCGACCCGGCATCCCCACGGCTGGAGGCGGCGACGGTAATGTACAAGGTGGTATAGGGTGCCACGACAGCGCGGCAACGGGAGGTGCTGCTACTGCCCAGCAGGCATATTGGCCAACTCCCGCGAGGCATGAGCCAAACCGTTCAGGATGCTGTCCAGCACGTCCTGGGGAAATCCGGCAGGGACGATCGCGGCAACCGATTCAATCACCTGAGGCGTCTGTTCGATCAGCGCTGTGATGATCGTTTCGACCGCGCCTTCGCCCAGGAATCGGCGCGCAGTGTCGTTCCAATGCCGGCGTTTGATCTCTGCAAACCGGTAGTGGGCGTTCTTGCCCCGTACCGCCATCGCCATCCTGACGGTGCGCGGCGAAAACCGGTTCGGGCCATTGCCGATGATGGGCCAGGCGGACAGCACGTCATAGAAAGGGGTGAGGTAGTAAGCCCCACCGGCAAGCAGGCGCAGGCTGAAGTTCTTGGCGTGGCCATCGGTGGCGCGCAGCATCCAGAACAGGATTTGTGCAGCGAAGAAATTGCGCAGGTCACCGGGTTTGGATCCGTCGCCGGATGGATTCGCTGTCCGGTAAGAGGTTCTCGAAGTAGTTTTCGACAGCCGCCCCCGACAGCGGCCGGTTGCCTGGCTGGAAGGGTAAAGACAACGAGAGGGGGCGGCCCTGGGCACGGTTCACCCAGTCCGGATCGTAAGTCAAGGACTGAGGCGCGTTTGTCGGGAAGTGCCAGACCGCGACATGCTCGCCGTTCATCCAGATGTCCAGCATGCGGGGAGAAGCGGGCTTGGCCATGGATTACCAGTCCGACTGATTGGCCGGGGGCGTGTTGGTGCGGCTACGCAGAACCAGGTCGACTTCGAGGACGGCTAGCACCTTCATCAGCGTGTCGACTGTCACTCGGTAGGGGGTCGCTTCGATACGGGCAACCTGCTGTTGGGGCATGCCGAGCTTTCTGCCCAACTCGGCTTGAGTCAGTCCGTGCTGGAGGCGATAGCTCTTCAGGATGGGGCCGAGCTGTTGCGCCGTTCTGATCGGGAAGTCCATGCTGACTTTGCCCCCTACATCACATATGTTGTATCTCTGTTATACAACAAATAAGATGTATCTGGTAGTACACCTTATAAGATGTTAGATCAAAAAACAATTTATAAGGTGTAAGGGGGAGTCATGAGCGATGTTGCCACGACTGAAATCACAATCAAAAAGAGGGGCCGAGGAGTACATCCCCGGCCTCCGGTCAGCGATGTACTAGACCGGACTACTCCTTCATCACCATATCAATGCACATCACTGCCGCCATGATCAGCAGCCGCACCGGGTCTTCCGCCGGCACCGCCTGGTTGACGGTCAGCATGTAGTTGTCGGCGGAGGTGAACAGCTCCTTGCCGATGCCTGCCCACTTCTTGGAGACGGCGGCGAGTTCTGTTTCGCCCTTCATGAAGCGGAAGTCCCAGCTGGTCCACTTGCCCTTCAGCGTGCAGACGGGTTGGCCGTTGGCATTGAGCACATCGAACTTGCCGCCGATGGAGAACAGCTTCTGCTTGAACATGCCGACCACGCGGTCGTTCGCGTCCAGCACGCTGACCTTGGATTTCAGCAGCGAGATGCCGCGCTTCACCGTCAGCACCTTCTGGCCTTCCGGCGTGCGCATTTCAACCTGGAACGGAGTCATGCGCTTGTAGTCGGTAAAGCGCAGCAGCTTGGTGAAGAAGCCCAGGTTGGGCTCGCGGCATTCGATGATCTTCTGGTTGTGTTCGGGGTCGAAGACGTCGTAGTTGTTGGACGCCTTGAACATGCCGACATGCTCTTTGACGAAGAACTGGTTTTTGCTCAGGACAGCGTGCATGGTGGGAGATTCTCTGTTTGTCGTTATGTCGATCCCGTCGGGAGGGGCAGGGCGTGCCGGTTGTCCCGATGCGGATTTCAAGATTTTACCATGACATATGACAAATGAGGTTGGGGTCGGCGTCGGACAAACCGCTTCTCCCCATGCCCCCGCGGTAGCGCAATGACCAGGCGCGATAGCCGGACACTCCCTACAACCCGACCCAGACCAGCTGGGCTGACTAGCCGGAACGGCCGGTATTGCTCAGGATGCTGCCAATGACCGACGCAATGGCCGAGCCAACCTTGGCATGCTGATCCGCATCAAGATGCACCCCATCCACCGGGCTGGCCGTGGTGACGTTGTTCATGTCGAAGAAGTGCGTCGATCGGGCGGCCGCGACTTCCTGTAGCGCTACGGCAAACCCCCGGCAGCGCGCTGCCGCCCCCTGGAACTTGGTCGCCATCGTTCCACGCGGCTCGACGATGGCGGGCGGGGCGACAACCAGGATTTCGGGCACCGGCATGCCTGGCTCTACAGGGGCTGAGCGACAGGCGTCGATCAACGTCGCCACGCCTTGGGCAGCAGCCCATGCCCGGTTGTCGTGAGTATCCTGAAAATCGTTCGTCCCCAGGGCGATCACCGCCAGTGCTAGCGGCGCATGCATTTCCATGACCTGCGCGAGGGTTTGCAGGCCATTCCGCCCCGGTTTGAACGGGTCTTCCCACACCGTGCGGCGGCCGTTCAGGCAGTTTTCGATCACCCGCACGGGCAGCCCTTCGGCGTTCAGGCGGTTCTCCACGATGCCAGGCCAGCGCTTGTCGAAAGCAAGGCGCTGGCGGGTGCCCGGGATGATGCCCCACGTCAGGCTGTCTCCGTAGACAAGGATCTGGGTCACGTCGTTACCTCGATGGCTGAAGGTGGATACGTCGATCAAAACGTTCAGATGGCATCGGCCGGCCGCGGTGCGTCGCCTTCCACGCAGCACACCATTGCCTCGGCATCGCCGTCGCCGGTACTGATGTACAGGTGCCCCACCGAACTGTCGAAGTACAGGCTATCCCCCGGGGCGAGCGAGAACACCGTCCCGTTCTCGAAACGCAATTCCAGCGCGCCCCGCAACAGGTACACGAACTCCTCACCGCCGTGCCGGATGTATTGCGGAAAGTCGTCGGCCGACTTGGCATGGATGCGCGCCAGCATCGGCACCATGCGCTTGCCGGCTAAGTCGTTTGCCAGCATCCCGTATTCGTAGTTCGGCGTGTCATAGACCACGTGCTGGCCGGCCGCCGTGAAGGTGGGGGAAATGCTTCCGCCCGCAGCGGGCTTGCCGCGGCCAAAGATCGCTTCGACCTCCAGTTGTAGTGCATGGGTGAGCGCGGCGAACTTGTCGTAGGTGAGGGCGATGTCACCCCGCTCCGCTTTGGAAATCGTCGAGACAGCGATGCCGGATCGTTCGGACAGCGCCATCAGCGTCAGCCCGCGCGCTTTGCGTGCGCTGCGTAAGCGTTCGCCGACCGCTTTGTGGTCAATCGGCTGAGGTCTGGAAGCCGGGGAGGGGTCGACATCGGCGTTGGGTTCGGCCATGGGGTCGCGTCTCTGATGTTCAAAAATTCTCGTATACGAGAATTAAATTCTCATATACGATAAATCACAGTTCGCAGTGTCGGAACAGCGGCCATCGCTGTCAAGGCCCGCCGTCGCTGCTTTCCATTCGCCGATCTGCCGTCATGAAAGGGCAATCCATGCATCACGACATCCAACGCTTGCAGACCAACGAGCGGATGAGCCAGGTGGTGATCGCAAACAATGTGGCCTATCTGTCCGGCCAGATACCGAAAACCGCCGATGCGCCCATCGCAACCCAGGCGCAGGAAGTGCTGGCGCAAATCGATGCCTTGCTGGCGTCGGCGGGTATCGACAAGCAGCGGCTGCTGACGGCCAATATCTGGCTCAGTTCCAGAACGCACTTCGACGCGTTCAACCAGGTCTGGGATGCGTGGTTGCCAGCCGGCCAAGCGCCGGCGCGCGCCTGCGTCGAGGCGGCGCTGATGAAGCCCGGCCTGGACGTGGAAGTGGCGGTGACGGCCCTGGCGCCAACCCATCTTGCGGCTTGAGGGAGCGTTGCCGTGAAGTTCGATACCGTTGTACTCGGTGCTGG
>CBIHQA010000221.1:0-6488 GCA_966211475.1 uncultured Neisseriales bacterium | reverse complement strand
CCTGCGAGTCGAACTGCGCCACCTTGGCCGCCGGCAGGGCGGCATGCACCATCGCTTCCGCATAGACGTTCTGCAGCACGGCGACCTTGGTCTTGGCGCCGGCCGCCTTCAGCGCCGCGTAGTTGGCGTATGGGCTGCCGGCCTTGAGCATCAGGCCTACCCCTTCACGGTAGTACGGGATGGTGAAGGCCACCTGCTGCGCCCGCGCACCGGTCACGGTCAGGAACTGGCAGGTGATGTCCACCTTGTCGGTGGTGATGTTCGGAATGCGCGCATCCGACGACTGATTGACGAATTCCACCTTCTCCGGGTCATCGAACAGCGCCTTGGCGATGATCTTCGCCATGTCGATGTCGAAGCCCTGCAACTTGCCGTCCGCCCCCTTGAAATGCCACGGCGCATTGGTGCTGCCGGTGCCGACAACCAGCTTGCCGCGCGCCAGTACCTGCTCCAGCTTGCCCGCCGCGCTGGCCGACACCCCGCTCAGCGCCATCACGGCCGCCAGTACTGCACCCCCCAGTACACGCATCTTCATTGTCCTCTCCCGGTTAGTGATGTCCGTTATATTGGACATATGTCCTGAATAACGGAACGAGACAAATCGTCTGCCTGTTTCCAGGGGATGTCAACGATGGGGTCGCTGCGAGGTGCCGAACGGTCGGGGCGCTTTGGCAAGGCCAACTTGTCCGGCGCAAGTCAGTCGAAGGAGGGGGCGAAGGAAGGCAGCACGCTGCGCATGCCCCGACGGGCTGCGCGTATCGACCGCGTCAGTGGAAGGTGCAGTCAATCTTCTTGACCGTCCTCGGCAAATCCGGAGGATGTGAACCACGCGTCATGTCCACCGGCGGCCGGCCAGGCAGCCACCCAGCAGAAGGGATCGACCGACTCGATGAGCAATGCGCTTGCAGGCAGGAATCAAGAAGAGAGCTGGCGCCAAGACCTATGGCGGCGCATCCGCGCCCTGTGGCTGGTCAAGATGCTGGTCACCACCTCGGGCATGGTGGTGTTCATGCTGGTCTACTTCTGGGTGCTGCGTCACCCGTTCTTCCCCATCACCATCATGCCGCTGACCGCGCTCGACCGCGCCATCGGCTTCCAGCCCTGGGCAATGCCGTTCTATGCGTCGCTCTGGGCCTACGTGGCACTGGTGCCGGCCCTGCTGCGGGATGGGCGGGAATTCGCGCTCTACTGCGCGGCGACCTTTGCGATGAGCGTGATCGGGCTCGGCATCTTCATGCTATGGCCAACGGCGGTGCCAGCCTTCCATGTCGACTGGACTCTGTATCCGTCGGTGCGCTTCCTCAAGCGGGTCGACCTGGCGGGCAACGCCTGCCCGTCCTTCCATGTGGCGTATTCGGTGTTCACTGCGATCTGGCTGCACCGCATGTTGCGGCAGATGCGGGTGGGTTGGATGCCCTGCCTGGTCAATGCGGTGTGGTGCGCCGGGATTGTGTTTTCCACCATGGCGATGCTGCAGCATGTGGCGTTGGACGTGCTGGGCGGCGTGCTGCTGGGGGCGATGGCGGCGGTTGGCGCTACGTGGCGATTTCGGCGGGTGGTGCCGGGCACCGCGAAGTTGAGAGTGGCGAGGACGCGGGCCTGACCGGGTACCGAATGCGACCTGAACGGACGCGAAGCTATGCTACGCCAGCCAGTTGCTGGCGGATCACCGCAACAATCTGCTGGATCGGGCCGACGCTGGTCATGGGCTAATCCGTACTCAGACCCGTGGAGACTGGTAGGCGGAGATCAGCACATGCGACTGGGCTTCTTCGGTCACGCTGTCTCCAGCCGGCTGCGCGCGCAGCCGGGCGATCTCGTCCAGCACCCGCTGCATGTCCTGATTGAGCGCCGGGTTGTCGCGGTTGTTCTGCAAGCCGCGCTGCAACCAGGCTTCCGCCTCGTCAAAGGCATCGCGCGCCATGTGGCCGAGGCCGGTCTTGAACTGGTACAGCGGATGGGCGTCGCCCAGCGCATCGAGCGGCGCCCAGGCCGCGATGGCGGCTTCCGCCTGACTGCTGGTCAGCCACAGCAACCCCAACTGGAAATGCGCGATGGAGAGTGCCGGATCACGCTCCACCGCCGCCTGCATCTCGGCAATCGCCCGGTCGATCATGCCGAGCTGGGCGTATTCGGCGCCGAGCAGGAAATGGGCAGGCGCGGCATCGGAGAGTTCGATGGCGCGCTTGAGGTAGCCGAGGGCGGCCTCGCCGGCTCGATTGCAGGGCGAGGTGGAGGAGTTCGGTGGGGTCGAGGGGGACGGTCATGTCACTACTTTGTAAGTATCTGAACAGTAATTCGGCGCAATTCGCTTCGCTTATTGCCCTACGCGGGCTACGTATTCGACACGTAAGGATCAATGCCCGCCGCCGTTAGCCTCCTTTGCACCGCGAACAAGACTTGCGTTGCCTCTGCTACACCCGCCATCACCTGCTTGGCCTCATCTTCGGAGATTTCGTCCTCTCGGATTGCAATCTGATGTGCACCAGCATCGTAGCGAACATAGTACCTGGAGCCTTCCTTAACCACCGCGACGCCATCATCGTCATAAATAAACTCGCGCATACACCACTCCTCTAGAAAACCGGACCCACAACATAGCCCGCGTACGGCGCAATAAGCGAAGCGTATTGCGCCGTATTCAATCTCCATAAGTCAGCCCATCTGCCTCGGCGCTACCAGCCCAGTCCTCTGGATAAATACCATGTTCTACCAGCCGGTGGAACGTCGAGTACGGCCAGTCACGTACCCTTGTCACCAGCCCGTGCTTCACCGGGTTGATATGCACGTAGTCCATATGCGCCTGAAAATCCCGCTCGTCGCGGATCAGGTGCTCCCAATAGCGCCGTTGCCAGATGCCTCGTTCTCCCCGTCGTTGACGTACAACAGAGCGGCGCTCGATTGCCGGCAACGATTTCGAGAAGTTCGCCTTGATCAGCCGCCAACGCGTGGCGAAGTCAGCGTCCTCGCGCGGCAATTCAATCACACAATGCAGGTGGTCAGGCAACACCACCCAACCGTGAATCGTAAAGGGGTGGCGACGGAGAACGCCAGCAACCACGTTGCGCAGTAGATCAACTTGGCGGATCAGCAAGTCGTTGTTCTGCCGCTGTAGCAGATTGACGGTGAAGAAGTAGGTGTCGCCAGGGTGCCAAGTGCGACGGTAGTCAGGCATGGAGGAATGAAATGAGGGGATGAATACGGCGCAATGCGCTTCGCTTATTGCGCCCTACGTGGACTGACGGGAACGCTGACCGTTAACCAAATAGCGTTCAGTCGTTGATCTTGATTCCTGGAATTGGCTGCAGTAACTCTCTCAAATTAGGCAAGGGGAGCCCATTCTTATGCGCAATTCTTTCGGCATTACCGCATACCACTACGCACTCTGGGTCTGAGTCCGTGTATATGTTCATCAACGTAGCAATCCTAGCGGGCCATGTCCTCGAGGACACATACTCTGCGGCGGAACTCGGATTGACAATCGCAAAGCATGGCCATTTCGGAAACTTTATGGTCTCTGGATTGCTATTGATAAACCTACACCCATCCAAGACAGCATCGGTGAAATCACAATTTTCAACTGAAATTTTCTCAGTAGATTCCCAATTACCAAAGTCACAGCCTATGTAGCTACCTGTAAATCGAACTCCATTGAAGTGAACATGTTCGAAATGAAAGTTCGAGAGTGGGGATGCCTGAATATAGCTACCTCCTGTCATTGTGACTCCGGCTATCACGAGTTCTTGAGCGTCACAACTTGCAATGACTTGGCATTGCTCGATCCTCAATGCAGGCCCAAGCACATGCGTTTCGCCAGCGGCAAGGAGAACTTCTTCATCAGAAATGGTTATGTTTTTTAGCTTCATTTTCAAAAATAAATCATTCTGAAAAGTTCATTTGATATTCGCTTGGCATGAGCGTCGATGTTGCTCTTTGTACCGGACAAGATGTCGTATTTCAGCCCCGTAGTGGGGTCGAACACATCGACACCACTACGATTCCATTGAAGGTCAAGTCCAGCCTGCTCGGCTCCAAGACGAACTTGGTTTTCCACCCAGCCCGCGTAGGGCGCAATAAGCAAAGCGCATTGCGCCGTATTCAATCTCCATAGGTCAGCGCATCTGCCTCGACGCTACCAGCCCAGTCCTCTGGATAAATACCATGTTCCACCAACCGGCGGAACGTCGAGTACGGCCAGTCGCGTACCCTTGTCACCAGCCCGTGCTTCACCGGGTGGATGTGCACGTAATCCATATGCGCCTTATGCGGGCTGAGTGCGGTGAAGGTGCGGATGGAAGGACAGGTCTGAAGGGCGTCGTTTAGTTTGCACTGGCGGCCGGCGCCCCCGGCCCAAAACGCCCCAACAAAAAATCAATCGCGCTCCGCAGCTTCGCCGTCGGCCGGCTGTCCTGCGCATAGATCAGGAACATCGGCGACGGCTTGTACGACCATGCCGGCAGCACCGCCACCAGCCGGCCGGCGGTGAGATCGTCGGTCAGCACGGCTTCCGGTTGCAGCACAATGCCCAGGCCGTTCAGTGCGGCGATGCGCAGGGCGTCGCCCTGGTTGGCGGTGAAGCGGCTGTTCACCCGTACCCGGCAGCGTTCGTCGTCGGGGCCGACCAGTTGCCAGTCGTTCACGTTCCAATACCGTAGCCCCAGGCAGGCGTGGTCGGGTAGTTGCGAGGGGTGGTCGGGCAGTCCGTGCCGGGTCACGTAGGCTGGGGCGGCGGCCATGATACGGCGGTAGGGGCGGAGCGGGCGGGCGACCAGGTTGGGGTCTTCGACGTCGCCGATGTGGATGCCGAGTTCGTAGCCGTCGTTCAGCAGGTCTGGCACGCGGTTGTCCAGTGTCAGGTCGACGCTGACGTCCGGATGGCGGGCCATGTAGTCGGCGAGTGCCGGCACCAGGCTGTGGGTGCCGAAGGTGACGGGGGCGACCAGCCGCAGCCGGCCACGGGGGCTGGCCTGCAGTTCCGATGCGCTGGCTTCGGCGAGGGCGACTTCCGCCAGGGCTTGCTTGCAGCGTTCGTAGTAGAGCCGGCCGACCTCGGTCAGTTGCTGCCGGCGGGTGGTGCGGTGGAGCAGCCGGGCGCCCAGCCTGTCTTCGATGGTGCGGATGTGCTTGGCGGCCATGGTGGCGGAGACGCCGTTGGCGGCTGCGGCTGCGGCGAAGCTGCCGCTGTCCACCACCTGCACGAACATCGCCATGCCTGCGAGTTTGTCCATGATTGCAACCCTCCGTGATTCAAAACCATATGGTTTTGAATGACCACAATCATCGCATGTTTATCCTCCATTCGATCTGGATGACACTGTGGGCGTTGGCATGCCACCCGGCGTGCCGTTGAAAGGAGATTCGCCATGCCCACCCTGCACCTGGAAATGCATCCCGGCCGTACGCCGGAACAGAAGCGCGCCTTCGTCACCGAAGTGACCCGCGTGGTCGTCGAAACCCTGACCTGCCCGCCGGAAAGCGTCGATGTGGTGATCACCGAAGTGCCGCGTGAGCATTGGGCCAAGGCCGGCAAGTTGATGTCGGACGTTTGACGGTAAGGCGTCGGTTGCGGTTGCTTCGCGGGCCGGCTTGGTGCTGGCTCGTGTTCCATCACCCTCGTCCCCATTCCCTCGTCCCATATGGTCCGGTGGATGGGATGGTGGCGCCGGCCGGCTTGATGCTGGGCGGATGGGGTCGGGACCACATCGCTCGCGGCGGTGAACGAAATGTCATATTGCTAGACCAAAGGCATTTTCGTCCGCCCCGGAGCCCCGCAATGTCACGCCTGCTTGCTACTGCTGTCCTGCTTTCCACCCTCGGCACGTCCGCCCTGGCTTTCGACTACAAGGAGCGGCCCGGCGCGCAGGACCATCCGGCGGTGTCGCGCTATCCCGGCTCGGTGCTGTATGCCACCGGCGCGGACAACTTCACCAGCCTGCAGGTGAATCTGGGCGGCAAGGTGCGTTACGACAGCGACAAGAAGCAGTACCTGTTCGACAAGGGCAGCGTGGCGGAGGGCAAACTCTCCAGCTATGTCTACTTCGGGCCGACCGGCCGGTCGTCGCTGGAGGTGTTCCGCAATTACCAGCAGGCGCTGACGAAAAACGGCTTCAGCGTGGTCTACCAGTGCGAACCGCAGCAATGTGTGGCGGACGGGATGAAGCGCTACGTCGGCGAGATGACCTACCGGGCGGTGTACACCGGCGGCTTCAACGCCGTGGCCAACGGCGTGTTCAACAACGCCGACAACAGCGATCCCTTCCTGCGTCACCTGACCGCGGTGGCCAAGCGGCCGACGGGCGATGTCTATGTGATGGTGTCGGTGCACGAGACCAGCCGCGAGGGCCACATTCCCTACGTGGTGCAGGTGCTGGAAGCCCGCAAGATGGACACCGCCGCCATCGACGTGAACGCCGACGCGCTGGCCAAGGGCCTGAAGGCGGAAGGCCGCATCGCGCTGGACGGCGTCTACTTCGACAGCAACAAGGCGA
>CBIHQA010000220.1:0-6533 GCA_966211475.1 uncultured Neisseriales bacterium | reverse complement strand
GGACATGGAAACCCGCCAACTGCTGACCTGGTATTGCCGCGCCGTCGAGCGGGGCAGCTTCTCCGCCGCCGCGCGGGAGCTGGACCTGATGCCGTCGTCTCTGTCGCGCGCCATCCAGCAGCTGGAGCAATCGCTGGGCGTCACGCTGCTAAGCCGCAGCACGCGCCGACTGACCGTCACCGAGGCGGGCGACATCTACTACCAGCGAGCCCGCGAAGTGCTGGAAGCGCTGGATGCCGCACGGGACGCCGTCCAGCAGTTGCAGGACGAGCCACGCGGCCGGCTGCGCATCACCGCGCCGACCCGAGTCGGGCAGCAGTTGCTCACGCCGCTGGTGCCGGCCTTCGTCGCCCGCTATCCGCGGGTGGAATTCGACTTGGTGTTCACCGACGAGATGCTCGACCTCGCCGAGCACAAGGTGGATGTGGCGATCCGGGTGGACGATACCTGTCCGGATGTACCGCATCGGGTGGAACAGCTGGGCGAATACCGCCGGTTGGTGGTGGCGAGCCCCGCCTATCTGACCCGCCATGGCATCCCGCAGCATCCGCGCGATCTGATCCATCATGTCTGCCTGACGCGGCGCAACTCGTCCGACCACACCACTTGGCGCTTCTACTTCGACGACGCCTGGCAAACCGTGGAGCTGGGCCGGCGCCACACCGCCAACCAACCCGAAACGCTGTTCCGACTAGCCGAGGCCGGGCTGGGTATCGGCCGTTGCGGCAACTACCTGGTGGGTGAAGCACTGGCCGCCGGCCGGCTGGTCACGCTGCTGGACGATTTTCGCCCTCCGCAGCCGCACGGGCTGTACGCCATTTATCCAGACCGGCCGCTGCCGGCCAAAACGGCGGCCTTCCTGGCCTTCGTCCGGGAAAGATTGCCTCGCTCGCTCTAGCGGAAGCGCATTGGCAAAGCCGTCCCAACGCCAATCCGGTGGCATAAAGCGGCCTTTCTTACACCGCGCTTTCGATCTTTGCCTGCTACGCAAAACCCCTTTGTCCTGAGGCTGATTTTTCTCGTTGCAACAAAGGCTTACGCTGTGAGCCATCTAACGAGGAGAACCGCCATGAACACACAAGCCCCTGCCCTGTTCCCGCCTGTGGCCGCCGTCCTGCCGACTGGATGGCGTGCAGCGCTCGGCCGCGTGTGGGATGCCTGGCGGATGCGTCGCCTCCAACAGGATGTGCCGGTCGAGCTGCTGCGCCGCGAAGGCCTGCTTCCGCCGGAAACGCCGGACCCCCGTGACATCGCCACCAAGTGGCTGGGCGGTCGGCTACCTCGATAACCTCTCTCAGCATCGCTCCTGGGCCCGCGCAAGCGGGCTTTTTTTTCCGGGCCGGGCAGCAACGGGAAACAGCGAGACCCCGGGCGCCACTCAGCGGCCGGGGTCAGGCAAACAGCGGAGGGTGGGTGTTCGGGCCGGACTTAAATCAGCGGTTCTTCCGCACCAATCAGCCACGCACTGTTGTGGCGGGTAAAACCGATGCGCGGGTAGTAGTCGACCGCCTTGGGCGCAGCCAGCAGGATCAACTTGGCCTTCGGCCCGAGCGCGGCCTGGCTGTGCCGTACCAGCTCGCGACCGATGCCATGCCGCTGATAGCTGCTGTCCACCGCCAGGTCGGACAGGTAGCAGCAGTAGGCGAAGTCGGTCACCGAGCGGGCCACGCCGACCAGCTTGTCGCCATCCCAGGCGGTGATCAGCAGGTTGCCATGCTGCAGCATGGCCGCGATGGTGTCCGGGTCGTCCACCGGACGGCGCTCGCCGAGGGTGGAACGGTTGAGCAGGTCGACGAACTCGGCCGGGGTCAGCGAACGGTCACGGGTGTATTCGATGTTGACAGAGGTCATCGCGAATCCTTACTTCAGGTAGGCGGGCAGCGGAATGCCGTCCCGCAGCTCGGCGTCCGGCTGCGGGGCGTCGTGCCCTTGCCGCAGCGGCCAGACACCGGCCCAGACGTCGATCGTATGGTCTTCCGGGTCGTCCTTGGGCGGGCCGCTGCGAGACTTGGCCACCGCTTGTTCCATGTCCAGCGCCAGCACGGTGGTGGCGTTGAACTCATTGTCGTTCGGCTGGCGCACTTCGTCCCAACGGCCGGGGGCCAGACGCTCCATGAAGCTTTGCATCGCCGACCACTTCTCGTCGCGATCCTCCACCACGCGGAAGTTGCCGTAGACCATCGCCGACCGGTAGTTCATCGAATGATGGAAGGCGGAGCGGGCCAGCACCAGCCCATCCACGGTGGTCACCGTCACGCAGGCCGGCGCCCCTTCACCCAAGGCGCGCAGCAAGCGGCTGCCGTTGCTGCCGTGGATGTAGAGCGTATGGCCGTCACGCCAGTGCGCGGTCGGGATGCAGTGCGGCTGGCCATCCACGCTGAAGGCCACGTGGCAGACGTAGGCGGCGTCCAGCGCCGCATGCACCGCCTGGTGGTCGTAGGAGGCGCGCTCGGCGATACGGCGAACGCGGGTCAGCGGGGTTTGCGGGTAGTGCGCGGCAGACATGGACGGCTCCGGTCAAGGCATCGGGATTCGATGCGCCTAGCTTACGGACGCAACGGCTCCATGGTCAGCGCCAATTTCTCCAACGCTGATAGAACCACTTACCGTGGCGGCGATGGCCGCCGCAAATGCACTCGTACCCGCCGGGGACAGGCGCAGGAACAGGTCCGGCTCCAGCAGTTCCAGCTCCATCAGCAGCGGCCCGTCCTCGCTCTGTACGAAGTCGACCCGGGCGTAGGCTGGTCGCTGCGGGCTACCCGCCACCACCTGGCGGGCGAAATGCCATTCCGCCTCGGTGGGCTGGTAAGCCTCTACGGAGCCACCGTGGTTGGACTGGACGCGGAACTCGCCGTCCCGCGCCCGCTTGCGGACCGCATGGGTCGGCTCGCCAACCATCACCATGATGGACACCTCACCCCGCGCCAACACGCCGGGCAGGAAAGGCTGCACCAACAATGCGCGCTCGGCGGACAAGGCGCCGAGTTCGGCATCCAGCGAATGGTCATCCGCCTTCAGCCGGTAAGTATCCATGCCACTGGCCGAGACGGCCGGCTTCACCACCACCTCATTCCAGCCTGCGTCCTGACAGAAGGCAGCCAGATTGAAGCCGGGCCCCGCCGGCCGGTAACACGTCGGAACCACCGGCAACCCCTGTTGCGCCAAGGTCAGCAGGTAGCGCTTGTCCAGGTTCCACTGCAGCAGCGGGGCGGTGTTGATCAGGCGGGTCGCCAGTGCGGGGTGAGCCAGCCAGGCTTCAAAGGCAGGCAGGTCGTCGAGGTAGTCCCAGGCGGCGCGCAGCACGACACCCTCGAATGCCGCCCAATCCACGCTCGGATCCGACCAAGCGACCCGCTGGCTGCGGATACCGCGT
The DNA here is from genome assembly GCA_966211475.1 of uncultured Neisseriales bacterium. Taxonomy (GTDB): domain Bacteria; phylum Pseudomonadota; class Gammaproteobacteria; order Burkholderiales; family Leeiaceae; genus Leeia. The sequence goes on along the minus strand of CBIHQA010000220.1, from coordinate 3,160 downwards.
TGCGCCAGGGCAGCGGCCAGTGCCTGGTCATCGGCCACGGCAAGCGCCGCCGCCGAGTCGGGAAGGACGTCTGCTGCGGAGCCAATCAACAGCTCCGCCGCATTCACAAGGGCGATCAAGGACATGACGAGTCTCCGGAAACAGGTGCGCAGCCTATCCATAGATCAGTCCCAACGATAGCCCTATTCATGTCAAACTTGATGGGGCCACTTTGTGGCCACCTTGTCAGCCAGATTCGGAGTGCATCATGACAGCCCGCCTGACGCTGCCCGTTCTCGACTTCCTGACCGCCGGCCTGCAACGCGGCGCTGGCGCAGCGTTGCCGCAGAACCGCCAGCTCTATCGCCTGCTGCGTGAAGTCATCCTGGATGGCCGCCTGCCCTCCGGCAGCAAGCTGCCCTCTACCCGGCAGCTGGCGGACGCGCTGTCGGTAGCCCGCAACACGGTGCTGTACGCCTTCGAGCAATTGCTGGCGGAAGGCTATGTGGTGGCCAGGGTGGGCGCCGGCACCTTCGTGGCCGACACCCTGCCCGATGCCGCGCCAGCGCAGCCCACCCCGCATCGCGGGGCTTCCGCACCGGCCCAGCCGGTGCCCTTGTCGCGCCGCGGGCAGCGAGTACTGGGCAACCTGTCGATGGCCGGGCGGGCCAGCCGCTATGGCTTCGCCTTCGTGCCCGGCGTGCCGGACCTGCATGCCTTCCCCTGGGCCACCTGGGAGAAGCTACTGGGCCGCCAGATCAAGCATCCGAATCCGTCCTGGATGGATTATTCCCGCGACGGCGGACACCCGCGGCTGAAGGCCGCCATCGCCCAATATCTGCGGCTGTCACGCTCAGTGGAATGCGAGCCAGAACAGGTATTGATCACCGGTGGCGCGCAGCAATCAATGGACCTGATCGCCCGCGCCCTGGCCGATGCCGGCGACGTGGCCTGGCTGGAAAACCCCGGCTACAACGGCGCCCGCGCCGCCTTCACCGCCGCGGACCTGGCGGTGCATCCGGTGCCGATCGACAGCGAAGGGCTGGCCTGGCAGGACGGCCCGCACCCGGTGCCACGCCTGATCTACGTGACGCCGTCACACCAGTACCCGATCGGCACGCTGATGAGCCTGGCGCGGCGCCGCGCCCTGCTGCAATACGCCCAGACCCACAACGCCTGGGTGCTGGAAGACGACTACGACAGCGAATTCCATTTCGACGGCCGCCCGGTCGCCGCCCTGCAAGGGCTGGATACCAACGGCCGGGTGCTCTACCTGGGCACCTTCAGCAAGGTGATGTTCCCCGGCCTGCAACTCGGCTACCTGGTGGTGCCACGCGCGCTGGCAGATACTTTCGTGTCGCTTTACGCCCGGCTGTACCGAGAAGGCCAGCTGCCTGCCCAGGCCGCGCTGGCGGAATTCATCGAGGATGGGCACTTTTCCGCCCACATCCGCCGGATGCGCATCCTGTACCGGGAAAAGCGGGATCTGATGGTCGCCGGCATGACCCGCGTGCTCGGAGAAACGCCGGTGCTGTCCGGACTATCGGGGGGCATGCATGTGGTGTGGCAGCTGCCGGAGGATGTGGACGACCGGCAAGCCAGCGCCCGCCTGGCGGAGGTGGGCGTCGTTGCCCCGCCGCTGTCGAAGTACGCCTTGTCACCCGGCGTGCCATCGGGGCTGATGCTCGGTTATGCGGGGACGGACAAGGCGGATCTGGTCAGGGCGGTGGGGTTGCTGGGGAAGGCGTTGAGGTAGGGGAATTTTGCGGATCGCCGCCGCGCGGTCCATAGGGCGACGGATGTCCGCGTGACCTCACTCATCTTCGCCCTGAATCACCCCGTCTATATTGCCGATCAATCGATCCAGCAGCCCCCGCAGTGCCACCACGTCCTCCATCGGCAGGTTCATCGACGACATCAGCGCCGGAGGCACGGCCTTGGCCCGCTCCCGCAGCTTGCGGCCACTATCGGTCAGTGCGATCAGCACTTCGCGTTCGTTGTCCGGCCGCCGTCGGCGGGTGATCCAGCCGCCCGCTTCCAGCCGCTTGAGCAAGGGCGTCAGCGTGCTGGGGTCCAGCCGCAGCCGAGCGCTGATGTCCTTCACCGGCAGTGCGTCACGCTCCCACAGCACCAGCATCACCAGGTATTGCGGATAGGTCAGGCCCAGTTCGCCCAGCAGGGGCTGGTAGCACTGGGTGACGGCGCGCGAGGCGGCGTAGAGCCGGAAGCACAGTTGGGCATCCAGGCGCAGCCAGTCGGGGTCGGAAGCAGGTAGGTCGGTCATGGTCGGTCAAACGCAAAAGGGGCCGTCGGCGGATGCCGCGGCCCCATTGTAGCGGTCCGTTCCGGTGAGCGGTTAAGCCAGCTCGACCTTCACGTCCACATTGCCGCGGGTGGCATGGGAGTACGGGCAGATGTCTTCGTGGGCAGTCTTCACCAGTTGCTGGGCCACGTCACGATCCAGCCCCGGCAGGGACACAGCCAGCGACACGGTCAGGCCGAAGCCGCCGGCATCACGCGGGCCGACGCCGACCTTGGCGGTGACGCTGGATTCGGTGATGGTCACCTTTTGCTGACGGGCGACGTGGCGGACGGCGGATTCGAAGCAGGCAGCGTAGCCTGCCGCGAACAATTGCTCCGGATTGGTGGCGGCGCCGCCAGGGCCACCCAGTTCCTTCGGCAGCGCCAGCTTAGCTTCCAGCACGTTGTCGGAACTGCGGATGGAGCCTTCGCGGCCGCCCTTGGCGGTGGCTTCTGCGGTGTACAGCACTTGCACGCTCATTTGAACCTCCTGGTCGGTGAATCCGGTTTGTGGTTGCACGCTGTGGTGCATGACTCGAAATTTACTACACAAATATTTTGTGTGCAAATTATTTGTTGAATAAAAACTCCCCGGAGAGAGTCGGACCGATCAGACCGTCAGGCGTTCCGTCACATTGAGGGGCTGCTGCCCGTGCCGCCACAGCGTCGAAAGTGGTCATTCAGCAGCGAATCGATTGTTCCGCTCATGGGACAGGCTTTTTCAGTTTCCACCGCTAATTTACCAATCGGAACAATGCTAGGTTCTGTTGACGCTTACTTCCCGGATCGCGTTAGCGAGCTTTCAGGGCTGTTTCAAGGAGCAAGAAGCGCAGTGTAGTGATCTAAACAATCGGATTGCGACACCGCAGCAGCCCTGAAA
>CBIHQA010000219.1:0-6545 GCA_966211475.1 uncultured Neisseriales bacterium | reverse complement strand
CGCACCGCCCTTGCCGCCGGAGCGCACTACATCGATCTGGCCGACGGGCGCGACTTCGTGGTGGGTTTTGCCGATGCGCTGCACGGGGAGGCGGTGGCCGCCGGCCGGCTGGCCGTCAGCGGCGCCAGCACGCTGCCCGGCCTATCCAGCGCTGTGGTGGATGCGCTGGCGCCGGCCTTCCACCGGTTGGACGAGATCCAGATCGCCATCGCCCCGGCACAACGTGCGCCGCGCGGCCTGGCCACCTTCGCCGCGGTGCTGAGCTACTGCGGCCAACGCTTCGACTGGCTGGAAAACGGCCGGCAGAGTCAGGTCTACGGCTGGCAATCCTTGCGGCAGGTCAGCGTCCCCGGTGTCGGCCGCCGCTGGGCCGCCGCCTGCGACGTGCCGGATCTGGCACTGTTCCCGCGCCGCTACCGCGGCCTGCGCACCGTGCAGTTCCGCGCCGCGCTGGAGTTCGGTGTACAGCATGCCGCGCTATGGCTGTTGAGTGCCATCGGCCGGCTGGGCATCCGCCCGGACTGGTCACGCTTCGCGCCTACCTTCTTCCGGCTCACCGACTGGATGAACGGCTTCGGCGGCGAACGGGGCGGCATGGTGGTGGAGCTGCGCGGCCGCGATGCCACCGACCGGCCGCTGACCGCCCGCTGGAACCTGATGGCTCCGGACAACAATGGCCCGGAAGTGCCCACCCTGGCCACCGTCGCACTGGCGCAAAAGCTGATTGCCCACCATCCGCTGCCAATGGGCGCGCAACCCTGCATGGGGCTATTGACGCTGGATGACTTCGCCCCGCTGTTCGAGCAATGGGGCATCGAGACGGATATCAGCTGGGAAGGTGCGGCACCGCGCTTGGTGCTGGCGTAAGCGGTTATCCGCCGCGTTCGCCACGCCACGGCGTAGGGCGGAAAAGCGTAGCGTCTTCCGCCATGTCTGTTTCCCAGGCTTGCGCTCGTCACTTCGACGACACCCGCGCATCGCCAAGTAAGCCTCGGCCGGACCCGTATTTGGCGGAAGGCGCTGCGCTTTTCCGCCCTACGAGCTAAGCAGTTACTTCGACATCAGCACCAGACCGAACAAGCAACTCCCCAACCCTGCCACCCGCGCCACGTCCAGCCGCTCCTGGCCCCACATCACCCCCGCCCTCACCAGCAGCACGTTCGACCGCGCACTGACCCACAAGGCGGTGTTCCCCAGCGTGCCGCCGGCACGATAGGCCAGCAGGTAGCCCAGCTCGATCCCGACGATGGCGACGCCCACGCCCAGCGTCGGCACGCTGGCCAGCTGCCGCCAGTTCACTGTCTCCCAACTGCCAGAAAACGTGAAGCCCAACAGGCAGCCGACCAGGCCGACCGCGTAAGCAACGGCGGTAGCCAGCAGCGGCGGGGTGTCCACCGGCACACTTTTCTGGAACAAGTGGTAGCCAACATAGCCGACCGTCGCCAGTAAAAAGGGACCAAATACGTTTTGCATTGCGTACTCCTTCCGGGCGGCGGTGCCGCCTGCATCCATGGGAAGGAATGCTAATATCTGCCGAAATGGCAAAACAGATGGCAAACGGAAAATGCATTCTTTCCATCTTGGCAAGAATAATTCGGCAGCCGATGCCCTGCCTGTCTGGGGGGATACCCGGCTGCTGCAAGCCTTCGTGACCACGGCCCGCATGGGGTCGATCTCGGCGGCGGCCCGTGCGTTGGACGTCGCGCCCTCCACCATCAGCAAGGCGTTGCGGGCGCTGGAACAAGCCAGCGGCCATACTTTGTTCTGGCGCACCACCCGGCGGCTGTCGCTGTCGGCCGCCGGCGAGCGCCTGTTGCCCCACTGCGAACAGGCTTTGCAGCATCTGAGCGAGGCCGCCCGGGCACTGGGGGACGAAGCCGCTACCCTGAGCGGACGGCTGCATGTTGCCGCCTCGGCCGGCCTGGCCCGGCACCTGATGCGCGGGCCGCTGACACGCTGGCTCGCGAACCACCCGGACCTGCGCTTGCAGTGGTCAGTGGGGCCGCGTTTCATCCGCCCCGGCGAGGCAGGCGTGGACGTGGTGCTGCGGGTCATCGATACGCCGCCGGACGAATGGGTGGCAACCCCGCTGTGGCGCAGCCGGCTGGTCACCGTGGCCAGCCCGGACTATCTGTCGGCGCATCCTGCCCCGAACGAACCCGCCGACCTGGCGAGACACCGTTGCCTGCTGACCTGTGGCAATGACGGCGCACCGTTGGAATGGCGCTTCCGGGATCGGTCCCTGATCCCGGCGGCGGCCTTGTCCGCCGACGACGAACACATGTTGCTGGCCGCGGCGGAATCCGGTCTGGGCATCGTGCAGGCGGTCGATTTCAATGCGCAGTCAGGGCTGGCAAGCGGCCGGCTGCGGGAAGTCCTGATCGATCACCAGGCGGCGGGCCCGACCGTGTTCGCGCTACGGTTACCCGGCCCTGTTCCCGCCAAGCTGGCAGCGTTCATCGAAGCGGTCGGCACGCTAGCATCGGGAGACGCTGCGGGCGGCTAAGCGCCCTTCACGCGGTTGAACATCGCCAATGCCCGTTCCCGCTGGATGGCATGGTCAACCAGCGGCGCCGGATAATGGTCACCCAGCCGAATGCCGGCCGCGCTCAGCTCGATCGGCGATGCCTGCCACGGGGCGTGGATCGCGCGGTCCGGCAGGTCGGCCAGCTCCGGCACATAGCGCCGGATGAACGCCCCTTTCGGATCGAACTTCTCGCTCTGGCTGACCGGATTGAAGATGCGGAAGTACGGCTGGGCGTCGCACCCGGTGCCGGCCGCCCACTGCCAGCCGCCGTTGTTGGCCGCCAGATCGTAGTCGATCAGTTTTTCAGCGAAGTAGCGCTCGCCCCAGCGCCAGTCGATCAGCAGGTCCTTCACCAGGAAAGAGGCGGTGACCATGCGCAGCCGGTTATGCATGTAGCCGCTCTGGTTGAGCTGACGCATGGCGGCATCCACCAGCGGGTATCCGGTACGCCCCTCGCACCAGGCGGCGAACCAGTCCTGCCGGTTTTCGAACACCAGCGCGTCGAACACCGGCTTGAAGGCATGATCGACCACCCGCGGGTGATGCCAGAGGATCTGCTGGTAGAAATCGCGCCAGATCAGCTCGTTGAGCCAAGTGTCCGCGCCGGCGTTGCCCAGGTGTTCGGCAAACCCGGCCAACTGGCGGATCGAGACAGTGCCGAAGCGCAGATGGACCGACAGGTAGGATGGCCCCTTCACCGCGGGATAGTCGCGGGCTTCGTGATACCGGTCGATGCGATGAGAGAAGTCCGCCAGCAGCGTCTCCGCGCCGGACATGCCGGGTTGCAGGCGGGACACATCGACCGCGTCGAAACCGAGCGCGGCCAACGTGGGCAGCGAGTCACCGTCGGTCCTCGCCAACCGGTCGAGGTAGCGCTGCACCGGGTAGGGCCGCAGATAGAACGGCGTCAGCCGCTTGCGCCAGGCGCGCTGGTAGGGTGTGAACACCGAAAACGGCCGTCCGTCGGCGGTCAGCACCTCGTCCTGCTCGAAAATCACCTGATCCTTGGCGGTCTCGAAGCCGATGCCTTGCGCGGCCAACCGTTCGGCCACCTGGGTATCGCGGGCGATCGCGGCCGGTTCGTAGTCGCGGTTGGTCCAGACCGTCTGCACGCCCAGCCGGGATGCCAGCCGCGGAATCTCATCGCGCGGGTCGCCCGTCAGGCACAGTAGCACCCCGCCCTTTGCCCGCAAGGCGGCGTCCAGTTCCCGCACGCTCTCCAGGATGAAGGCCACGCGCCGGTCGGCCCGGGGCAGCGGATCGAGAATGGTGCGGTCGAACACGAATGCGCAATACACCGCATCGCTCACCTTGAGCGCGTGGTACAGCGCGGCATGGTCATCCAGCCGCAGATCGCGGCGGAACCATACCAGGCTGGCGCGGGTCTGCATGGAGCTCTCCTGTGAAATGCGGCGCATCGGGAAGGCGCCTGGTCGGCCGTTGCGCGGCAACTGCCGAGTGTAAGCTCTACCGTGTATAGGCTCTATGCGATAATGCGCTCATGAAGGCCGTCAACCTGACCAATCACTTCCTCATCGCCATGCCGGCGATGCAGGACCCGTACTTCGCCCGCAGCCTGACCTACATCTGCGAACACAGCGAGGAAGGCGCGCTCGGCATCATCGTCAATCGCCCGACCGACATGACGCTGGGCAGCCTGTTCGAGCAGATCGAAATCCCCCTTGCCGACGATTCCGTGTCGGGCCAGCCGGTGTACTTCGGCGGGCCGGTGCAGATGGACCGCGGCTTCGTGCTGCACAGCCCGGTGGGCAAGTGGACCTCCACCATGGCGATGAACGAAGACCTGGGCCTGACCACCTCCAAGGACATTCTGGAAGCGGTGAGCAACGGCAGCGGGCCGGGGCGCTTCATGCTGACCCTGGGCTACGCAGGCTGGGGCGCCGGGCAGCTGGAAGAAGAACTGGCGCAGAACGCCTGGCTGACGGTGCCGGCCAGCACGGACGTGATCTTCGACCTTCCGGTGACGGAGCGATTCGAAGCAGCGATGGGGTTGCTGGGCATCAATCTGATGACACTATCCGATCAAGCCGGCCACGCTTGAGATGGGGGGTCTTCGCTACTGCGCAACCCGATCTCGAGCCTGCGATGCTCGCCGTACATGGAGTACGGCTGCGCTTCTCGGCTCAAGCTCGGGCTGCTCGCTACGCGAATACTCCCCATCTCTTGAATTTGCACGTTCTCTTCCCCTGATTTCTGATCCTCGCTCGTTGTAAATGGCCTCCTCCCCTACGCTACTTCCCCGGAAGGACTGGCCGCGGCCGGACGTGGGGACGGTATTGGGCTTCGATTTTGGCGAGGCGCGGGTGGGTGTGGCGCAGGGGGATCTGGGCTTGCGGATCGCGACGCCGTTGACGACGGTAGCCGAGGAGGCGACGGAGGCGCGGTTTGCGAAGCTGGCAGGGCTGATCGAGGAGTGGCAGCCGGTATGGCTGGTGGTCGGCCTGCCGTCTTACCCGGACGGGCGGCCGCATCCGGTGGCGGCGCTGGCGGAGAAGTTCGGGCGGCGGCTGTTTGGCCGTTTCGATCTGCCGGTCAGCTTTATCGACGAGTCTTATACCTCTTCGCTGGCCGAGGGCCAGCTCTATCAGCAGGGCGTGCGGGCCAAGGCCCACAAGGGCAAGCTGGATACGCTGGCCGCGCGCGAGATCCTGCAAAGTTTTCTCGATTCTTATCCAAGCATCACCGGCCCCGCCGGTACAGGAGCCTGACATGGACTTCTTAGGCAGCCACCTGCTGTCCGCCGAACAACTGAACCTGGCCGACCTGGCCACCGTGTTCGACACCGCCCGCAAGCTGGAGCCGGTGGCGCGCGGCGAGAAGGTCACCAGCCTGCTCGACGGTGCGGTACTGGCCAACCTGTTCTTCGAACCGTCCACCCGAACCCGCATCAGCTTCGGCGCCGCCTTCTCGCGCCTGGGCGGCCGGGTGCTGGACACCACCGGTTTCGAGTTCTCCAGCTTCGCCAAGGGCGAGTCAATCTACGACACCAGCCGGGTGATCTCCGGCTACGTAGATGTGATGGTGGTCCGCCACCCGAAGCTGGGCGCAGTACGCGAGTTCTCCGAGGCCAGCACGGTGCCAGTGATCAACGGCGGCGACGGCCCGGGCGAGCACCCGACCCAGGCGCTGCTGGACCTGTACACGCTGAGCAAGGAACTCAAGCGCGGCCTGGATCGCATCGACGGCATCAAGATCGCGCTGGTCGGTGACCTGAAGTACGGCCGCGCGGTGCGCTCGCTGGCCAAGGTGCTGGCGCTGTTCAAGAACATCACCTACGTGCTGGTGGCACCGCAAGAGCTGCAGATGCCGGCTGACACCATCCGCTACCTGGAGTCGCGCGGCCATACGGTGCGCATGACGGAAAACCTGGAAGACGGCCTGACCGGCGTGGATGCGGTGTACACCACCCGCATCCAGGAAGAGCGCTTCCCGATCCCGGAAGATGCGGAACGCTTCCGCGGCAGCTACAGCTTGGACCGCAACTTCTACCAGCGCGTCTGCAAGCCGGGCACCGCCATCCTGCATCCGCTGCCGCGCGACAACCGCACGGAACATTGCGAGCTGAACAACGATCTGAATCACCACCCGCAGCTGGCGATCTTCCGCCAGACGGACAACGGTATTCCGGTGCGCATGGCGCTGTTCGCCCTGGTGCTGGGTGTGGCAGACAAGATCGACGCGTCGCTGCGCGACCCGGCCTGGAGCCGCAAGAAGCGCGTTTGATCGATGCGTGGTTTCCGTAGGTTGGGCTTCGCTTGCGCTCAACCCAACCTGCGGGGATCGGAACACCGGAGCTGTCCGACGGTCAACGCCCTACCCTGCGGTGCGTTGAACCCTGGCCTGAGCCGTCGCTTGCCGGCGGCTTTTTTGTGACCTCAAAAAAGAAGGGACACCCCCGACCGTGGACCTGATCCTGATCCTCAAAACGCTGATCATGGGCGTGGTGGAAGGCCTCACCGAATTCCTGCCCATCTCCTCGACCGGCCACCTGATCATT
>CBIHQA010000218.1:0-6547 GCA_966211475.1 uncultured Neisseriales bacterium | reverse complement strand
CCGCGCTGGCGCAGGAAATCGCCGACGCAACCGGCCAGCCGCAGACGCCGGAGAAGGTGGCCGCCGGCTTCCTACGCATCGCGGTCGAAAACATGGCCAATGCGGTCAAGAAGATCTCGGTGCAGCGTGGCTACGACGTCACTGAATACGCGCTGACCTGCTTCGGTGGCGCCGGCGGACAGCATGCCTGCCTGGTGGCCGACGCGCTGGGCATGCAGACGGTGTTCGTGCATCCGCTGGCTGGCGTGCTGTCGGCCTACGGCATGGGCCTGGCCGATGTGCGGGTGATGAAGCAGCAGGCGGTGGAAGCCCCCTTCAACGCCGCTGCACTCACCGCGCTACAAGGCGATTTCGCGGCGCTGGAAACGGTAGCGCGCGGCGACGTCGCCTCGCAACGGGTGGCGGAAGACCGCATCCGCACCGAGCGTCGCCTGTCGCTCAAATACGAAGGCACCGACAGCACGCTGGAGCTGGCGGTGGCCGAGGCCACCCAGGTGCAGGCCGAGTTCGAGCGCCAGTACCGGGTGCGCTACGGCTTCCTGATGCCGGGCCGCGAGCTGGTGATCGAATCCATCGCGGTGGAAGCGATCGGCATCACCGAGCGGGCCGACGAGATCGCCCCGGTGTTCGCCCCGCGTGATGGCGAGCTGATGCCGCTCGCGCTGCACAGCGTCTACACCGACGGCGAATGGCGCCACACCCCGTTCTTCGACCGCGACGCGCTGCGCCCCGGCGATCGCATCGACGGCCCGGCGGTGATCCGCGAGAAGAACACCACCACCGTGATCGAACCCGGCTGGCAGGCCGAGCTGACGGTGCGCGACCACCTGGTGCTGCGCCGCGTGGTGCCGATCCAACGCACCCACGCCATCGGTACCGAGGCGGACCCGGTGCTGCTGGAGGTCTTCAACAACCTGTTCATGTCCATCGCCGAGCAGATGGGCGTGACGCTGGCCAACACCTCCTACTCGGTGAACATCAAGGAGCGGCTGGACTTCTCCTGCGCACTGTTCGACGGCGACGGCCAGTTGATCGCCAATGCGCCGCACATGCCGGTGCACCTGGGCTCGATGGGCGAATCGGTGCAGGCCATCGTCAGCCGCCGCACCGGCAGCATGCGGCCGGGCGACGTGTTCGTGCTGAACGCGCCCTACGCCGGTGGCACCCACCTGCCGGACGTGACGGTGGTGATGCCGGTGTTCATCGATGCGACCGCCAGCCAACCCACCTTCTTCGTGGCGGCCCGTGGCCACCATGCCGACATCGGTGGCACCACGCCAGGATCGATGCCAGCCGATTCGACGCATATCGAAGAAGAAGGCGTGCTGATCGACAACGTTCAACTGGTGCGCGGCGGCGTGTTCCTGGAAGACGAGATGCGCACGCTGCTGGCCAGCGGCCGCTACCCCGCCCGCAACATCGACCAGAACCTGGCCGATCTGCGTGCCCAGGTGGCCGCCTGCCAGAAGGGCGCGTCGGAACTTGGCCGCATGGTCGAGCACTTCGGCCTGAACGTGGTGCAAGCCTACATGGCCCACGTGCAGAACAACGCCGAAGAGGCGGTGCGCCGCGTGCTGGACGTGTTGAAGGATGGTGAATTCACCTACGCCTTCGACGACGGTTCGCAGGTGAAAGTGGCCATCAGCATCGACCACACGGCCCGCGAGGCCACGGTGGACTTCACCGGCACCAGCCCGCAGCAGCCCAACAACTACAACGCGCCAGAAGCGGTGACCCGCGCTGCTGTGCTGTACGTGTTCCGCACCCTGGTGGACGACGAGATCCCGATGAACGCGGGCTGCCTGAAGCCGATCAAGGTGATCGTGCCGGAAGGCTCCATGCTCAATCCGCGCTACCCGGCGGCAGTGGTGGCCGGCAACGTCGAGACTTCGCAGGTGGTCACCGATGCCCTCTACGGTGCGCTCGGCGCGATGGCCGGCAGCCAGGGCACGATGAACAACTTCACCTTCGGCGACGAGGCGGACCAGTACTACGAAACCATCTGCGGCGGCGCCGGCGCCGGCCCGGACTTTGCCGGCTGCGACGCGGTGCAGACCCACATGACCAACTCGCGGCTGACCGACCCCGAGGTGCTGGAGTGGCGCTTCCCGGTGCGGCTGGACGACTTCCGCATCCGGCGCGACTCCGGCGGCGGCGGCGCGCATCGCGGCGGCGACGGGGTGGAACGGCGCATCCGCTTCCTGCGGCCGATGACGGCGGTGATCCTGGCCAACCACCGCACGGTGGCGCCCTTCGGCATGGCCGGTGGCGCCCCGGGTGAGCTGGGCCGCAACTGGGTGGAGCGAGCCAATGGCGAACGACTGGACTTCGGCGCCAAGCAGGAAGTGGCGATGCAACCGGACGATGTTTTCGTGATCCAGACGCCGGGCGGCGGCGGATACGGACCGGCGGGGAAGTGAGGAGAGACGCTTTCCCGATGGACAGGCGGACCGTCGCCGCAAGCGGTGGGCCGTCAGGTGCGGGGGCCGATCGGTGCCCGCAAGAGATGCGTGACTGAGGAGGAAGAAAGCAATGTCGAACAACCAGAAACTGCCGTTGAGCCTGACCCTGATCGCAGCAGTCGTCCCCGCCTTGCTGGCGATGGCTGCCCGTGCCGACGTGGAAATCAAGATCGGTCAGGTCGGCCCGCTGACCGGTCCGGTCGCCCACATGGGGCAAGACCTGGAAAATGGCGCACGGCTTGCCATCGAAGACCTGAACGCCAAGAAGCTGAAGATCGGTGGCCAGGCGGTGAAGTGGGTGCTGGTGTCCGAAGATGACGCGGGCGATCCCAAGACCGCCACCGTGGTGGCCCAGAAGCTGGCCGACAACAAGGTCAACGGCGTGGTGGGGCACTACAACACCGGCACCACCATCCCGGCGTCCAAGATCTACGCCGCCGCCGGTATCCCGCAGATCGTGCCATCCGCGACCGGTCCCAAGATCACCCAGCAAGGCTACAAGGGCCTGTTCCGGGTGCTGGCCAACGACATCAAAATGGGCAGCGCGCTGGGCAACTACGCGGTGAAGAAGCTGGGCGGCAAGACGGTGGCCATCATCGATGATCGCACCGCCTACGGCCAAGGCCTGGCCGACCAGATGGAGAAAGCCGTGAAGGCCGCCGGCGGCAACGTGGTGGCGCGCGAGTTCGGCACCGACAAGACCACCGACTGGATGGCGGTGCTCACCTCGATCAAGTCCCGCAACCCGGACGTACTGATGTACGGCGGCCTGGATGCCAGCGCGGCGCCGCTGCTGCAACAAATGCGCCACCTCGGCATGAAGGCCAAGTTCATGACCGGTAGCGGCGCCTGCACGCCGGAACTGATCCGCCTGTCCGGCGACGGCATGAACAGCGACGCCTACTGTGTGAAGGCCGGCATGCCGGGCGATCGCATGCCCAAGGGCGCCAGCTTCTACAAGCGCTACAAGGACAAGTTCGGCGTCGAGGTGCAGGTCTACGCACCGTATGCCTACGACGCGGTGATCGCCCTGGCGACCGCCATGCAGAACGCCAACTCGGCCGACCCGGCGCAGTACCTGCCCAAGCTGTCCGCGCTGAAGCTGAGCGGTGTCACCGCCGACATCGAGTTCGACAACAACGGCGATCTGGAAAAGGCCCCGATCACCGTCCTGCGCTTCACCGACGGCAGCTGGAAGCCGCTGGAAGTGGTGCAGTAACCCGACACCTCCCCGGTGTATCCGCCGTAAGGCGGGGGTCCTGACGGTAGCCTGATGCCGCCCCCTTCGGGCATCAGGCTACCGCGCTAGGCTCGCCGTCTGCCGGCGGAGCGGGATGCACGGTGTGCCGGACCAGCACTGCGTACTTGAGCAGGGTTTGACTCTGTCCGGCTGAAGCGGCCCCTCCCTGAAATTCACTCCCCCTGCCCGCCATCGCGGGCCGGAAGGGGCGGGGCTTGTCTTTGCGTTGCGCATGCATGGCAAAGGAGCGGACCGATGAAACGGATGTCCTGGCTTCAACTGCTGGTTGGCTGTCTGGGATGGTGCTGCGCGGGCGCCGCGTTTGCGGCAACCGTCTGGGAGGTGGCCACCGGCTACCCGGAAACCAGCTACCACACCCGCAACCTGCAGCAGATGGCGGACGAAGTGGCCACGGCCACCGGCGGCAAGCTGACCCTGCGACTGCATCCGGGCGGCAGCCTGGTCGGCACGGCGGAGATCAAGCGGGCGGTCCAGAGCGGGCAGGTGCAGGCCGGCGAGATCCTGATCTCCAACTACCAGAACGAGAGCCGGCTGTTCGGTGCGGATTCGGTGCCCTTCCTGGCGAGCGACGCCTTCCAGGCCCGCAAGCTGTGGGCGGCGCAGAGCCGGGTGATGGGGCGCATGCTGGCCAAGCAGGGCATGAAGCAGCTGTACGCCGTACCGTGGCCGCCGCAAGGGCTGTTCAGCGGCAAGCCGGTCAACGGTCTGGCCGACCTGAAGGGCATGCGGATGCGCACCTACAACGAGGCGACCGAACGGCTGGCCGTCTTGCTGGGCGCCCAGGGGCTGAAGGTGCAGGTGGCCGATCTGCCGCAGGCGCTGGCCGACGGCAAGGTGGACGGTTACCTGTCGTCCGGTACGTCCGGCGCGGATATCCAGGTGTGGCGGTTCATGAAGCACTTCTACACGGTGGACGGCTGGATGCCCAAGAACCTGGTGCTGGTGAACCAGCATGCGTTCGATGCGCTGGACGCGCCGACCCAGGTGGCGCTGCTGCGTGCCGCCGGCGAGGCCGAAGAGCGCGGTTGGCGCCTGGCCGATGCCCAGACCCGGGCCGGCCTGGATGCCCTGCGAAAGCACGGTGTGCAGGTCGCACCACCCAGCCCGGCCTTGCGCAGTGCGCTGGTCGGAATGGGCGACCGGATGATCGCCGAATGGCAGACCCAGGCGGGCGAGCCCGGACAGGAGCTGTGGAGACTCTATCGACGATGACCTGATTTCTTGAGCGCTCCTCCCGCTGTTCCGGCGGGACGGGGCGCGGTTGCGCGAGACCACCGCTTGTGTCGTTTCCGGGCCTCTCCTCCCGGTGCGTTGGGGGCGGGCCACACCTGCGCGAAGCGCGGGTAAGGTCCGCCGTTTTTTGCGCGCAGCCTGTTTTCCCACTGACACGCCGGTACGGCCGCAAGGTCGACCGGCCCATCGTGCACCGCGAAGGCGTTCACCCGGATCGAGGGACAGGGTGGGCATCGACGCTGTGCGGGACGACTGTTGTTGCCGTTTACCCGGCGGCAGGGCAGCGTCTTGCCGTCGCTCCCGGCGGAATCCTTGCCGGGGGCGGTTTGAAGAGGACCTGAGGAGGTAACAATGCAACAAAAATATCTGGCAGCGCTCGTCCTGGCGGCGCTGTCGCGTCCCGCCCTGGCCGATACCGGCAATGTCACCATCTATGGCAAGGTGCGGGGCGGCGTCGACCTGCTGAACGCCGACGCCAGCTACGACAGCACCGTGGGCACCAGCTCGCAGGTGCGGCAGACCAAAGTCAGCAACTACACCAGCCGTATCGGCTTCAAGGGCACGGAAGACCTGGGCAACGGCCTGTCCGCCATCTGGCAGATCGAGAACGGCGTGGCCATCGATGACGGCAGCTCCGGCCCGGCCACCGGCACGTTCGGCTCGCGCGACACCTGGGTTGGCCTGCAGGGCAACTGGGGTTCGGTGAAGATGGGGCGCGAAACCTCGCCCTACGACAACGCCGCCGGTCGCTACGACGGCTTCCAGTACACCACCCGCATCGCCGCCTTCTTCGAGCAGACCAACACCAAGATCGGCACCAGCACCAGTGCGGTGAAGGACCCGATCGTGGTCGGCGACACCCGCAAGAACAACGCGGTGCTGTACACCTCGCCGGTCATCAACGGCTTCGACGGCGCGGTGCAGTGGTACACCAACGAGGACAAGTCCACCACCACCAACGGCCGTGGCTACTCGCTGCGCGGCGGCTACAAGGGTAACGGTCTGGGCATCGATCTCGCCTATGAGCAGAACCAGAACGGCAAGACGGTGAGCGCCACCCAGGCCGGCAAGGAAACCGCGCTGCTGCTGAGCGTCGGCTACGACATCACCCCGACCCTGACCGCCGGCGTGAAGCTCTATCGCGGCAAGGACAACCGCGACACCGGCGCCGGTGCCAGCAACGGCGCGGACAAGAACCGTGGCTACGGCGTGTTCGCCAACTACCAGGCTAGCCCGTCGGTGGCGCTGCGCGCGTTCTACGGTCGCATCAAGGCCGAGCGTGAGAACAGCATCGACGACGTGAACGACTGGACCAAGAAGGCGCTGGCGCTGGGCGCAAGCTACAGCCTGTCGAAGCGCACCGCGCTGTTTGCCGAGTACTACGGCGAGAAGCAGACCCGCAAGGCGGCGGACAGCAATGGCGTGCAGGACCTGAAGAAGCGCACGGTGACCATCGGGATCGTGCACGACTTCTGATCGGTTAGCCGATGTGAGGAGGAGCGGGCTGCGAGGCCCGCTTCTCCTCGGGGCGCCGCCGGGTTTTCGTAGGTTGGGTTGAGCGCAGCGAAGCCCAACAGCGGACGTGGAAACA
>CBIHQA010000217.1:0-6566 GCA_966211475.1 uncultured Neisseriales bacterium | reverse complement strand
CGCGACGGCTCCTACCTGATGATGAATTCGGAACTGGCCACCTCGGTGATGCTGGGCAAGAAGCTCATCGTCGTGCTGCAGGACAACCGCGGTTATGGCTGCATCAACCGCCTGCAACAAGCCTGCGGCGGTGCGCCGTTCAACAACATGCTCACCGATTGCCTGACCGGCCCGCAGGGGCTGCCGGACATCGACTTCGCCAAGCATGCTGAGTCGCTCGGCGCGATTGCCGAGCACGTGCCGAACATCGCCGGGCTGGAAGCCGCACTTGCGCGTGCCCGTGCCGCCGACCGCAGCTACCTGATCGTGATCGACACCGACGACACCCGTACCACCAGCGAGGGCGGTTACTGGTGGGAGGTGGCGGTACCGGAAGTATCCGAACGTCCGCAGGTGCAGGCGGCGCGTGCAGCCTACGAGGCAGCCAAAATGGCGCAGCGCAGCTAACCGATCCACCGTACACGACAGAACACAGGAAGCATCGACATGCAATTCGACGTACAGATCGGCATCAACCCGATCTCCTGGATGAACGACGACCTGCCGTCGCTTGGCGGCGAAACCCCGCTGGAGCAGGCGCTGTCGGAAGGCAAGCAGATCGGCTACACCGGCTTTGAACTGGGCACCAAATTCCCCAAGACGCCGGAAGGGCTCAAAGCCAAGCTCGCCGAATTCGACCTGAAGTGCGTGTCCGGCTGGTACTCCAGCCTGCTCGCCCACGGCACGGTGGAGGACGAGATCAAGCGCGTCGGCCCGCACCTGGACAAGCTGCTCCATAACGGCGCCAAGGTGATGGTGTACGGCGAAGTGGCCGGCACCATTCAGGGCTCGTCCAAACCGCTGTACCAGCGCCCGCGCTTCGCGTCGGACGCCGATTGGCAGGCCTACAGCGAGCGTTTGACCCAGTTTGGCGACTATCTGCTCAGCCGCGGCATGAGGCTCGCCTACCACCACCATATGGGCGCCTACTGCGAAACCCCGGCCGACGTGGATAAGTTGATGAGCCTGACCGGCGAATCGGTCGGCCTGCTGTTCGACACCGGCCACATCACCTTCGCCGGTGGCGACGCGCTCACCGAACTGAAGAAGCACATCGGCCGCATTTGTCACGTGCACTGCAAGGACGTCCGTCCGCAAGTGATCAAACTCGCCCGCAACCGCAACTGGAGCTTCCTCACCGCGGTGATCAACGGCGCCTTCACTGTGCCGGGCGACGGCGCGATCGATTTCGCGCCGATCCTGCGCACCTTGGCGGAGGCCGGCTACGCCGGCTGGCTGGTGGTCGAGGCCGAGCAGGACCCGGTTGTAGCCCCCAGCTACGAATACGCCGACAAGGGCTACAAGACGCTCGCCGGCCTGGTGCAGGCCATCCGCGATGGCAAGGCCGCCTGAGCCGCGCAACAGAGGACACAAGCATGAGCTTACTGGTTAAAGGCGCCAAAAGCGGGCGCGACCTGATCACCGTCACGCCGGAATCGGCCGGCTGGCGCTACGTGGGGTTTGCGGTGAAGCGTCTCGCTGCCGGTGAAACCCTGCAACTGAACGAACAGAACCGGGAAACCTGCCTAGTGTTGCTCTCCGGCACCGTCACGGTGAGCGCGGGTGAACAGCGCTGGAAGGAAATCAGCTCCCGTACCGGCGTATTCGACGATCGCGCCCCGTATGCGGTGTATATCCCACCACGCCTACAGGGCGAAGTGACCGCCCACACCGGGGTGGAAATCGCCATCTGCACCGCACCGGCCGAGGGCAAGCTGCCCGCGCGGCTGATCGAACCATCGGCAATCAAACGTAGCGTGCGCGGCGTGGCCGCCAACACCCGCTACATCACCGACATCCTGCCAGCGACGGAACCGGCCGAGTCGCTGCTGGTGGTAGAGGTGCGCACGCCGCAGAGCCACAGCTCCAGCTACCCGCCGCACAAGCACGACCAAGACGCGATCCCGCAGGAGAGCTTCCTGGAAGAAACCTACTACCACCGTATCAACCCCCCGCAGGGCTTCGTGTTCCAGCGGGTGTACACCGACGACCGTTCGCTCGACGAGAGCATGGCGGTGGAGGATGGCGACACCGTGATGGTGCCGCGCGGTTACCACCCGGTGGTGGTGCCCTACGGCTACGAGAACTACTACCTCAACGTGATGGCCGGGCCGACCCGCCAATGGTGCTTCAAGAACGATCCGGCGCACGAATGGCTGATCACCCGTGGCCCCGGCCAGCCCAATGCGCCAGCGCAGACGCCGCTGTTCTTCAAGTAGACCTGAGCGTTCGTATCGATTTGTTCGTGGAACCCCCGCTTCTCCTCGCGGGAGGGAATATTGACCCGGCTCCGGCCGGGTTCTTTTTTTGCCTGATAGTCTGCATGCGGACCATCTTTGCTCCGCCCTCCCGCCTGAGGGCGGGAGTGGGAGGGGGGAAGTCTCGGAGGATTCCAAGACCGAGCGCGGCGACCTGGTGGCGGAACTCTCCGCCTACCTGAAGGTCGGCATCGATGGCTTTTTCACCGATGATCCGAGCATTGGTGTGCAGGCAGTGAAGAGTGCCGGCGTAGCCCCCTGACCTCGACGACTTGGCCAAATAGCGGCTGGACAGTGGCGAAGCCATCCCTTACCGTCCTTCATGACCGGTTCATGAAAGGGTAGGCCCATGCTGCTGTCTCACCGGGGCAAGACGCCCCAGATCCATCCTTCCGCCTACGTCGCGCCGACCGCTACGGTCTGCGGCGACGTAGTGATCGGCGCCGACTGCCGCATCATGCACGGCGCACAGGTGATTGCCGAAGACGGACAGATCGCCATCGGCGACTGCTGCGTGGTCCTGGAAAACGCGGTGATCCGCAGCACGCCTGATCACGGTGCGCAAATCGGCCGGCATTGCGTGGTCGGGCCGGGCGCCCACCTAGTGGGCTGCACGGTGGAGGATGAAGTATTCATCGCCACCGGTTCGGCCATCTTTCACGATGCCCACATTGGCAAGGGAGCGGAAGTCCGTATCCACGGCGTGGTGCATATCTGTACCCGTGTGCCAGCCGGAGCGACCGTCCCGATCGGCTGGGTGGCGGTGGGCGATCCGGCGCAGATCCTGCCGCCGGACCAGCACGAGGCCATCTGGGCGGCGCAAAGGCCGCTCAATTTCCCGCTGGTCGCCTATGGCATCGACCGTACTGAGGCGGACATGGTGAAGATTACCCGTCACTTGTCCGACAGATTGTCCGCGCACCAGGATGACACGGTTGTCGACTGAGCCGATGCGCATCGGCGTGATCTCCGACACGCACGGCCTGCTGCGGCCAGAAGCTTTGGCTGCGCTGGCCGGCTCGGACCGCATCGTCCACGCCGGCGACATTGGTTCCTCCGCGATTCTCGCCGCGCTGAACGAGATTGCTCCGGTTACGGCCGTGCGCGGCAACAACGACACCGCCAATTGGGCGGACACAATCCCGGACACGGCCGTCTTGCCCGTCGGGGAAACCCGCCTGTTCGTGCTGCACGATCTCAAAACCCTGAAGCTGGACCCCGCCGCCGAAGGCTACCGCGTGGTCATCGCCGGCCATTCTCATCAACCGCTGATCCGGGAGGCGGGCGGGGTGCTCTACCTGAACCCGGGGAGTGCAGGGCCGCGCCGTTTCCGCCTGCCGATCTCGGTCGCGCGGCTGACGGTATCTGGGGCCGATGTGGTGGCGGAGATCATCGAACTCGACGTCGCCTCCGCCAGCAAGCGCTGACCGGGAAGCTCAGCCATCGCCGCCCGCGATGGCCCCCGCTGCAATGACCAATACTGGTCGCCGCCTGTGCCGGGCCACAATGGGCCTCTTGTCTACCAGAGGCTTTCCGCCATGACCCATGCCTTGTCCAAGGAGAAGCTCGAACCCTCCACCCCCTGGTGGCTGGATGGCCGGACGCTGGCCATGCTGTCGGCGGCCGGTTTCTCCCTGAAGGCGATCTTCGTGAAGCTCGCCTATGCCGCTTACCCGGTAGATGCGCTGACCCTGCTGACGCTGCGCATGAGCCTCGCACTGCTGGCCTTCCTGTGGCTCGCGCGGTCGGGTGGCGAGTCTACCCGGCTTGGGCGGCGGGACTGGGTCAGCTTCGTGCTGCTGGGCGTAACCGGCTATTACCTGTCCAGCCTGCTCGACTTCATCGGCCTGCAGTACATCTCTGCCGGGCTGGAGCGCCTGATCCTGTTCACCTACCCGAGTCTGGTGCTATTGCTGGATAGCGTCTGGCATCGGCGGCCGGTGACGGGCCGCGTATGGGCGGCCATGGCCGTGGCCTACATCGGATTGGTGGCGGCGTTCTGGAACGACCTGATGCATGTAAAGGCGGCGGCCGCGGTGCTGATTGGCGGAGCCTGGGTGTTCGCCAGCAGCCTGACCTTCAGCGCCTACTACCTTGGCACCGGCCTGGTGGTCGGCAAGGTCGGGGCGACGCGGATGGCGGGCTACTCCGGCGTGGTTGCCAGCCTGTGCGTGATCGGGCACTTCCTGCTAGCCCGTGATCCGGCTGTGCTGACGACCCTGCCGCCTGCCGTATGGGGCTGGTCGGTGGCGATGGCGCTGGTCTCCACGGTGCTGCCCATCTGGTTGATGGCCAAGGCGGTAGAGCGATTGGGAGCAGGCCGCACGGCGGCCATCGGCACCTTCGGGCCGGTGCTGACCATTGTGTTCGGCTGGTTCATCCTGTCGGAACCGTTTTCGCTGCTGCAGTTGCTGGGATTGGTGCTGGTGGTGGGCGGCGTGACCGGGATCGGGCGGGCCCGTAAATCCTGATGCCGTCGCGAAAAAACGCCGGGAGCGCAAGTTGCTGCGCCCCCGGCCATTTCCGCTACCGCTGAGGAGAGAGGGGTTATCCTGGAAACCGCAGCTGAACCCCTCCGCAGGTGCGTCCGGCCGGTTGTCTGGCTAGGCGAGACGACGCGGCAGGAGCGGCCCCTGCGAGGAGGAGCAACAACGCCAGGCAGCCGGCCGGGCGTGCCTGCGGAGGGGTAGCGCATTCACCTGATAGGCGAACGTTTTCAGTTATCCCTCCGTTGCCTCCGCACGGATCGTGAAGCGGAGGACAAGCGGTCAACTGCGGTTTTCAGGATTACTGCATCGTCACGATTTCGGAGGCCTTCCAGCCGTTGTTATCCGTCAGGCCACGTTCGTAGCCGTAAACGGTAATCGCCGGAGATTTTTGGTCCCCCTTGGCGTTAAAGGCGATGGAGCCGGTCACGCCGTTGAGCGTGGTGGTGAACATCGCCGGCAGGAACTTCTTCGGATCGGTCGAGCCCGCCTTCTGCATCGCAGCGATGAAGAAGTTGGTCGCGTCATAGGCCTGGTAGCCGTAGGCTTGCAGGGCGATGCCGTAGCGGGCCTTGTAGCGCTTCTCCAGCGACTTGGCACCCGGCATCTTTTCCTTGTCCATCGCGGCTTGAGAGCTGTAGACGGTGTCGTCGATCGCGTCGCCGGACAGCTTCACCATGTCGCCGGAGTTGGCGCCGTCACCCAGCACCAGCTTGGACTTCATCCCCAGCCGGCGCATCTGCACCAGCAGCGGGGCGGCGGTGGCGTCCATGCCACCGTACATCACCACGTCCGGCTGACGGGACTTCACCAGGGTCAGCACCGACATGAAGTCGGTGGTCTTGTCAGTGGCGTATTCACGCGCCACCACCTGGCCGCCCAGCGCCTTCACCTTCTTCTCGAACTCGTCCGCCAGGCCTTGGCCGTAGGCGGTGCGGTCGTCGACCACCGCGAAGGTCTTGCCCTTGAGCTTGTTCACCGAGAACATCGCCAGCGCCGGACCTTGCTGGTCGTCACGGCCGCACAGGCGGAAGGTGGTCTTGAAGCCTTGCTCGGTCAGCTTGGGGTTGGTCGCGCTGGGGGTGATGTGCGGGATGCCGGCTTCGCTGTACAGCTTGGATGCCGGGATGGTCACGCCGGAGTTCACGTGGCCGATGATCGCCGCCACATGCGCGTCCACCAGCTTCTGCGCGATCAGGGTGCCCTGGCGCGGGTCGGCTGCGTCGTCTTCGCTGACCAGTTCGAATTTGATCTTTTCACCGCCGATGGTGATGCCCTTGGCGTTGGCTTCTTCGATGGCCAGGCGAACGGCGTTTTCGTTTTCCTTGCCCAGGTGGGCGATGTTGCCGGTCAGCGGGCCGGCGTGGCCGATGCGCACGATCTGGTCAGCGTGGGCCGCCACGAACGGCATGGTGAGAATCAGGGTGGCTACCGTGGTACGGGTGAACTGCATGGGGGTGTCTCCTCGTGTCGTTTCTAGTCTCGTTAGGGATCCGGCGGCAGCCCGTGGGGGTGCGGTCACGCCACTCGCCAGGACGTTGGGGGCAACCTGGCGATACCGGACCGGGGGCAGTCTACGTGCGGGTTCCTCGCCACGTTGAGGACCAGTATTGGATTACTTGGCAGACCACTTTCCGCATAAACACGCAAGCACCCACCGCACTGTCCGTACTCGTCCGGATTGGGCCGGGTGGGGCGCTTTCTGTACGGTTACGCACCCCCCGACCTGCCGGAAGCGCGCAATGGTGCGATCTTGCAAAGGCAAGCTGCTGCTGGGCCACGA
>CBIHQA010000216.1:0-6577 GCA_966211475.1 uncultured Neisseriales bacterium | reverse complement strand
CGACCAGCATCAGGTCCGGGTTCAACCGGGCGGCTTGGTCCAGCGCCTCGGCGCCGCTGGCGGCCTCCCCAACTACTTCGAGGTGAGGCGCCGTTTCCAGGCGAGCGCGCAGGCCATCGCGGACCAGTGGATGGTCGTCAACCAGCAGGATTCGGATGGCGGGATCAGGCATGGTCAGGGGCGCAAGGGCAGCTCGATGGTCAGGGCGGTGCGACCGGGTTCGGATTCGAGCGCCAGTGTACCGCCCAGATGCTCGACCCGCTCGGCGATATTGCGCAGGCCGATGCCTTGCGCCCTTCCGGCCGCTTGCACGTCGAAGCCGCGGCCGTCGTCGATGATCATCAGCCGCACGGTCTCGTCGTCGTGGCTGAGGTCGACCGTGACATGGCGGGCCCGGGCATGGCGCTCCACATTGGTGAAGGCTTCCTGCGCGATGCGGAACAGGGCGACCACATCCCGATCCGGCATCGCGGCGGGGTCCAGTTCCAGGTGCAGGCTGACTTCGGTACCGGTGCGCTGCTCGAATTCATTTCCCAGCTGTTGCAGAGCGGCGGCCAAGCCCAGGGTATCGAGGATGGACGGCCGCAGGTCGTGGGAGATCCGCCGGACTTCCCCAATGGCGTCGCCCAGGCCGGCCAGGCCTTTTCGCAATGCGCCGTCCGCGCTGCGGGCATTCTGTTCCAGCTGATCCTGGGCTAGCTCGAACTGGTACTTGGTCGATACCAGCAACTGGCTGATGCCGTCGTGCAGCTCGCGTGACACCCGGGCCCGCTCTTCTTCCTGCAGGCTGACGATGCGCTGTGCCAGGGTCTTCAGCTTGGCATCCGCCAGCCGGTGCTCGCTGACGTTGAGCACCAATCCGCCCGCGAACACCAGCAGCAGCACCGCCAGCGCGACGGCTGCCAGTCCCCACAAGGTTGCGCGGGTATTGGCGGCGACTTCGATGCGGACCTGCCGGGTCTGCCGCTCGATGTCGTCCAGGTAGACCCCGGTGCCGATCATCCAGCCCCAGCGATCCAGCATCACCACGTAACCGAGCTTGTCAGTGACCTGGTGGGTGGAGGGCTTTTCCCATGCATAACGCTGGAAACCATCGCCGCTCTGCGCGGCGCCCAGTAGGGCCCGGATCACATGCAGGCCGTGCGGATCGGTCAGGTTCCACTGGTTGCGGCCAACCAGCCGGGGCAGGCGAGGGTGGACCAGGCTGTTGCCGTTGCGGTCGTAGACGAAAAAGTAGCCGTCGTTGCCGTAGCCCAGATTGCCGAGGATCTGCTTGGCCTGCGCCAGCGTGGCGGCGTCAACGCGACCGCTGTCGTAGAGGTGGCCGATGGCGGTGCGGGCCAGCGCGACATAGTGGCGCAGTTCTGCCTGCTTGCCGGCCAGTGCATTGGCTTCGATCAGCGCGGCCTGCTGCTCGCCGAGCCGGCGGGCCTGGTAGGTGACCAGTACCGCCATCACGGCAATCGCCATCAACAGCGGTAGCACAGTGAGCACCGCGATCTTGTGTTTCAGCTGCATGGAGACGCCTTTGGTGGGCCGATCTGCGTAGTTCTGCGTAGATCGGTGCGCGTAGTGTTGCGAATTTTATCAAGGCAGCCAGAGGCGGATAGTTTGCCCCATCCTGCGCCTCCTGCGTGGGCTGCAATTCCGGTTTGGTATCACCCATAACAAGAGGAGTCACGATATGTCACAACTTGCCCGGCACGCCGGATGGTTGCTGCTGTCGGTGGTGGGTGCATTCGCGCTCGGCACCGTCGCGCTGCATCGCGGCGAAAGCATCAATGCGCTGTGGATCGTGGTCGCAGCGGTATCGGTCTACCTGGTCGCCTTTCGCTACTACAGCCGTTTCATTGCCAACAAAGTGATGCGGCTGGACCCGCAGCGCGTCACCCCGGCCGTTCGCCTGAACGACGGCCTCGACTATGTGCCGACCAACAAGTATGTGCTGTTCGGCCACCATTTCGCCGCGATCGCCGGTGCCGGCCCATTGGTTGGCCCGGTGCTGGCGGCGCAGCTCGGCTACCTGCCGGGCATGCTGTGGATCCTGGCCGGTGCGGTGCTGGCCGGCGCGGTGCAGGATTTCATGGTGCTGTTCATCTCCACCCGCCGCGATGGCCGTTCGCTGGGCGACCTGATCAAGTCCGAGTTGGGGCAGGTCCCCGGCGTGATCGCGCTGTTCGGCACCTTCATGATCATGGTGATCATCCTGGCGGTGCTGGCGCTGATCGTGGTGAAAGCGCTGGCCGACAGCCCCTGGGGCACCTTCACGGTGGGGGCGACCATCCCCATCGCGCTGTTCATGGGCATCTACACCCGCTACATCCGCCCTGGCCGCATCGGCGAGGTGTCCATCCTCGGCTTCGTGCTGTTGATGCTGGCGATCCTCGGCGGCGGTCAGGTAGCGGCCAGTCCGGTGTGGGGGCCGATGTTCACCTTTACCGGCATCCAGCTGACCTGGATGCTGATCGGCTACGGTTTTGTTGCTTCGGTGCTGCCGGTGTGGCTGCTGCTGGCGCCGCGTGACTACCTGTCTACCTTCCTGAAGATCGGCACTATCGTTGGTCTGGCGATCGGCATCCTGATCGTGGCGCCGGAACTGAAGATGCCGGCCCTGACCCGCTTCATGGATGGCAGTGGCCCGGTGTGGTCGGGCAGCGTGTTCCCCTTTCTGTTCATCACCATCGCCTGCGGCGCGGTGTCTGGCTTCCATGCGCTGATCTCGTCCGGCACCACCCCCAAGCTGCTGGAGAACGAGACCCACGCGCCCTTCATCGGCTACGGCGGCATGCTGATGGAGTCCTTCGTGGCGATCATGGCGCTGGTGGCGGCGGCCTGCATTGAGCCGGGCATCTACTTCGCGATGAACAGCCCGGCCGCGCTGCTCGGCAAGACGGCGGAATCCGCCGCGCAGGCGATCTCGCAGTTCGGCTTCGTGGTGACGCCGGAGATGCTGACGCAGACCGCGCAGACGCTCGGCGAGCACACCATCATCTCGCGTGCCGGCGGCGCGCCGACCCTGGCGGTGGGCATGGCGCACATCCTGTCCAGCGTGTTCGGCGGCGATGGCATGAAGGCCTTCTGGTATCACTTCGCCATCCTGTTTGAAGCGCTGTTCATCCTGACCGCGGTGGATGCGGGCACCCGCGCCGGCCGCTTCATGCTGCAGGACCTGCTGGGTGCCTTTGTGCCGGCCTTCCGCAAGACCGATTCCTGGACTGCCAGCCTGCTGGCCACCGGTCTGTGCGTGGCAGCCTGGGGCTACTTCCTGTACCAGGGTGTGGTCGATCCGCTGGGCGGCATCAACACCCTGTGGCCGCTGTTCGGCATCTCCAACCAGATGCTGGCGGCGATCGCGCTGATCCTGGGCACGGTGGTGCTGTTCCGCATGAAGCGGGAGCGCTATGCCTGGGTGACCGCCTTCCCGGCGCTCGGCCTGCTGGTCTGCACCCTGTACGCCGGCTGGCTGAAGGTGTTCTCGGACAACCCGAAGGTCGGCTTCCTCGCACATGCCGCCAAGTACCAGGCGTCGCTGGATGCCGGCAAGGTACTGGCGCCGGCCAAGCAATTGGCGCAGATGCACCAGATCGTGTTCAACGACCGGGTGGATGCGGCGCTGGCGATCATCTTCATGGCGGTGGTGGTCAGTGTGCTGGGCTTCGGCATCCGCTCCTGCCTGCAAGCCTGGCGCAGCAGCCATCCGACCGCCCGCGAAACGCCGGCCGGCGCGGCGGCGCAGGGGGCCTGAGCATGCTGTTCAACGACCTCGGTCAGATGGGCATGTACCTCGGGCAGGCGCTGAAGATGATGGTGGGCATGCCGGACTACGACACCTACGTCCGCCACATGCGCAGCCAGCATCCGGATCAGGCGCCGATGAGCTACGAGGATTTCTTCCGGGAGCGTCAGGACGCGCGTTACGGTGGCAACGGCAAGGTGGTGCGTTGCTGCTGAGGTGGTTCCTTCTAGATTCTGTCTCTACGCCTTGCACAGCGCCTTCGGGCGCTGTTTTTCGTGCAGGGTGGGTCAGGGGGAATCCAGCTTGTAGGTCGCGGCAAATTCCTTGAGGCTCTCCTGGCGGATTCGCTCAGCCTGGCCTGATTGCTGCAGCTTCTGCAGGCTGTCCTGCAACAGCGCAACCAGCCGAGCATCGCTGTGCGGGCCGGTGACTGCCCAAAGCGGCGTGGACAGTTCGTCGATGCGCATCACCTTTTCGAAGTCGCTGGCGCGCTGTTGATGCTCGCTGGCGCGGAAGGCAAAGCTGATGTCGGGGTGGGCGAACAGGTCGATCCGGCCGACCTGGGCCTTCATGAAGTTCAGTCCGTTCTGCGGCACGGTATCGATGATGGAGTTGTCTGGTGGGGTGCTAAAGCCTTGCCGTTTCAGCCATTCGTGAAAGTTGCTGCCGTCCTGCACACCGAAGCGCAGCTGCTTGCCGCGCAGCGACTGCACGTCGGTCAGCGGCGGTAGCGTGTGGCGCTTGTAGCGGTATAGCCACAGATCGTAGCTGGAGACGACGTTCAGCCAGCGGTACTGGTTTTCCCGTTCCGGGGTGCGTGCCACCGACAGGACCACCACATTGGGCTCCGTCGCGGCAATCAGCAGCGCGCGCTTGAGGGGGACGAACTCCAGTGGGGCGACCTCAATCGGCAAACGGTTGCTCAGCCGGTCGAGCGCGGTGCGGACCAGGGTGTAGACCGCTCCGCGGGGAGTGCCGTCCGCATCTGCATATTGCAGGGGCGGAAAGGGCTCGGCCAGCATGCGCACTTGCAGGTGTGCACCGATGATGGTGGCCGCCACTGCCGGTTGACCGACGAGGGCGATCAGCGCGGCGAAGGCGAGGGGTCGGATCATTGGCAGGCCGGACGGGTAAGGGGCGCTTGAAGCATAGGTGTTTCCGGCCTGATGTGAATGCGCTCGCCAATGACGGAATGCGGAAAGGTGCGTCAGCGGAGCCCGTTGGAGGCGAACACGATGGCCTTGTCGGCCACGAAGTTCACCGTGACCGAACGCGATTCATCGCCCCATACGCATTTACGCAGACCCAACAGGTCATCGCAGCGCGTCGGCTTGCCGAACAGCGCTTCCACTTGGTCGTAGGTCATGCCGACGCTCAGTTTCCGGTAGTTCTCTTCCGTCAGGCGGGAGCAGGCGGTCAGGGTGAGGACAGTCAGCACGGTCAGCAGAAGGGTGCGCACGGGAAATATCCTGTGGATGAGGTCGGATGGGGCTATGACGATCGCGCAGATGATTAAGTTTCGGTCGAGCCAGGCGTTGCGGCAATAGGCGCGTTCGCATATTCCCCGTTTGGCGGCACCGCCACAAACAAAACGCCCCGCGCGGGGCGGGGCGTTTCACTGGAAAACAAAGACGGCTTACGCGCCTTCGTAGCTATCCATCGGTGCGCAACTGCAGAACAGGTTGCGGTCCCCGTAGACGTTGTCCACGCGACCCACCGGCGGCCAGTACTTGCGAGCGATCAGGCCCTTCACCGGCCAGGCGGCGACGTCACGCGGATAGGCGTGCTTCCACTCGTCCGCACCGACCACGCGCACGGTGTGCGGGGCGTTGACCAGCGGATTGTCGTCGGCCGGCCATTGGCCGCGTTCCACCGCGTCGATTTCGGCGCGGATGGCGATCATGGCTTCGATGAAGCGGTCCAGCTCGGCCTTCGATTCCGACTCGGTCGGTTCGATCATCAACGTGCCGGCCACCGGGAAGCTCATGGTCGGGGCATGGAAGCCGTAGTCGATCAGGCGCTTGGCCACGTCTTCCACCGAGATGCCGCTGGTTTCCTTCAGCGGACGCAGGTCCAGGATGCACTCGTGCGCCACCAGGCCATCGTGGCCGCTGTACAGCACCGGGTAGTACGGTGCCAGCTTGCGGGCGATGTAGTTGGCGGCCAGGATCGCGTTCTGCGTAGCCAGCTTCAGGCCTTCGCGGCCCATCAGCGCGACATAGGTCCAGGAGATCGGCAGGATGCTGGCGGAGCCGAACGGCGCCGCGGACACGGCGGTGATCTGCGTGTCGCTGTTTTCCAGCACGCGGTGGCCCGGCAGGAACTTCGCCAGGTGCGCACCGACCGCCACCGGGCCGACGCCCGGTCCGCCGCCGCCGTGCGGAATGCAGAAGGTCTTGTGCAGGTTCAGGTGCGACACGTCGCCACCGAACAGGCCCGGGCCGGCCAGGCCGACCAGCGCGTTCATGTTGGCGCCGTCCACGTATACCTGGCCACCGTGCTTGTGCACGATGTCGCAGATGTCCTTGATGCGTTCTTCGAACACGCCGTGGGTGGACGGGTAGGTAACCATCAGCGCGGCCAGGTTGTCGCGGTGTTGCTCGGCCTTGGCGTGCAGGTCGTCGATGTCGACGTTGCCCTTGTCGTCGCACTTCACCACCACCACCTGCATGCCGACCATCTGGGCGGACGCCGGGTTGGTGCCGTGTGCGGACGACGGGATCAGGCAGATGTTGCGGTGGCCTTCGCCACGGCTCTGGTGGTAGGCCTGGATGATCAGCAGACCAGCGTATTCGCCCTGGCTGCCGGCGTTCGGCTGCAACGACACGGCGGCGTAGCCGG
>CBIHQA010000215.1:0-6596 GCA_966211475.1 uncultured Neisseriales bacterium | reverse complement strand
TTCTTTCTTTGGCGGCGCAAAGAAAGAATCACGTCGAAGGGGGACGGGACCCCCGGTCAATGCTGTTAACCGCG
This sequence comes from uncultured Neisseriales bacterium, assembly GCA_966211475.1. Taxonomy (GTDB): domain Bacteria; phylum Pseudomonadota; class Gammaproteobacteria; order Burkholderiales; family Leeiaceae; genus Leeia. The sequence goes on along the minus strand of CBIHQA010000215.1, from coordinate 6,522 downwards.
CGAAGCGCTAAAAACACCCCAATCTCCGCAACGAAAAAAGCCGGGGACATCGCCCCGGCCAAGCCCATTGCTCCATGGGAGAGGAGACGTCAGTGCCGGCGGGAAGACTCCATGTTCCCCGGCGCCAGCCGCTTGCAGGCCGAGCCATCCTCGCGGAACAGGTAGAACGCTTCCGACGCGGCGGAGAGCGGAATGCGGTCGCCGATGCGCACCGCCTGGTTGCCGTCGCCACGCGCCACCATCTCTGCACCGCCCGGCAAGCTCAGGTAGATCAAGTTGGATTCGCCCAAGTGCTCGACCAGAGTGACTTCGCCATCGAAGCGCTCGCCAGCAGCGGCGCCGCCATGCAGGTGTTCCGGCCGCACGCCGACTTCCACCGCCTGGCCCGGCACCAGGCCTTGGCCATCCACCCGCAGCAGCAACTCGCTGCCGTCCGTGCGGCGCACCTGCACACCGTGCTCGGTGGTCGCCACCACGGTGGCCGGCAGCAGGTTCATGGTCGGCGAGCCGATGAAGGTCGCCACGAAGCGATTGGACGGCTGCTGGTACAGCTCCAGCGGCGTGCCGGCCTGCTGCACGCGGCCTTCGTGCAGCACCACGATCTTGTCGCCCAGCGTCATCGCCTCGACCTGGTCGTGGGTCACGTAGACCATGGTGGCGTTCAGGTCGCGGTGCAGGCGCGCCAGCTCGATGCGGGTCTTCACCCGCAACGCGGCATCCAGGTTCGAGAGCGGCTCGTCGAACAGGAACAGCTTGGGTTCGCGGACGATGGCCCGACCGATCGCCACCCGTTGCCGCTGGCCGCCGGACAGCTCGCGCGGCAGGCGTTCCAGCAGGTGGTCGATGTGCAGCGACTTGGCGGCGGCCCGCACCCGGCGGTCGATCTCGGCCTTGTCGGCGCCGTGGATCTTCAGGCCGAAGGCCATGTTCTTGTAGACGTTCATGTGCGGGTAGAGCGCATAGCTCTGGAACACCATCGCGATGCCGCGCTGCGCCGGCGGCAGGGTGTTGACCACCTGCCCGTCGATGGCCAGCTGACCGCCGGAGATGTCCTCCAGGCCGGACAGCATGCGCAGCAGGGTGGACTTGCCGCAGCCCGAAGGGCCGACCAGCACCACCAGTTCGCCGTGCTCGATATCCAGGTCGATGGCGTGCAGCACCGGCACGTCGCCGTAGGACTTGGACAGTTGGTTGAGGGTGACACGTGCCATGTTTTGGCCTCCTGCGAATTCTTGTTCTGTCTAGCACCGGTCATCCGTAGCCTGGACGCCCCTGGGGGCGGCGGGGGCTACGCCGGCTGCTTGTGCTACCGATGCCCCGGCCGCCCTACGGGCGTCCAGGCTACGTTTTACTTCACCGCGCCAGAGGTGATGCCTCGGATCAACTGCCGCGAAAACACCGCGTACAGCACCAGCACCGGGATCACCGCCAGCGACAGCGCCGCCAGCACCGCATTCCAGTCGGTCACGTACTGACCGATGAACTGCTGCACGCCCAGGGTGATGGTCTGCGTCTTCTCGCCCGGCGCGAGGATCAGCGGGAACCACAGGTCGTTCCAGATCGGCACCATGGTGAACACCGCCACGGTAGCCACCGCCGGCCGGATCAGCGGCAGGATGATCTGGAAGAAGATCTTGAATTCGCCCACGCCGTCGCAACGGGCCGCATCCTTCAGCTCGCCCGGGATCTGCTGCATGAACTCCGACAAAATCATGATCGCCAGCGGCAGGCCCTGCGCGGTGTACACGAGCACCAGCGCGGTCAGCGTGTTGACCAGGTCCAGCCCGACCATCAATTTGAGGATCGAAACCGTCCCCAGCCGGATCGGCACCATGATGCCGAAGGCGAGGAACAGCGCCAGCAGCCGGCTGCCACGGAAGCGGTATTCGGTCAGCGCCCAGGCGGCCATCGCGCCGAACAGCAGGATCATCGCCAGCGCCACCACCGTCACAGCGAAGCTGTTGCCGAAGAACAGCGGCACGGCCGATTTGCCCAGCACCTTGCTATAGCCGATCAGCGAAAAGGTCTCGGCGGTCGGCAGCGCCAGCGGGTTATCGAAGATGGCGCCGCGCGTCTTCACCGAGTTGATCAGCGTCAGCACGATGGGGAACAGCGCCAGCATCGTGTAGGCGCCCAGCACCAGGTGGGTGAAGGCGGTGCGGGACAGCCGCCCGCCCTGTGCCATCCGCTTGCCGGGCTGCGCGACAGGTATCGTTTGAGTCATCGGAGAGGTCGTCATCATGGTGCCCCCTTACAGCGCAAAGCGTTGCAGACGGCGCTGCACCACGTAGAAGTAGAGCGCCACGCCAGCCAGGATCACCATGAACATCAGCGTGGCGACCGCCGCGCCCATGGTCGGGCTGCCGATCTGCGCCTGGTAGCCGAAGAAGGTGCGATAGAACAGCGTGCCCAGCAGGTCAGTGCTGAAATTCGGCCCCGCCAGCGCGCCCTTCACCGAATACACCAGGTCGAAGGCGTTGAAGTTGCCCACGAAGGTCAGGATGGTCACTAGGCCCAGCGTGGGCAGGATCAGCGGCAGGCGGATCTGCCAGAACACGCGCCAGGGCGAAGCCCCCTCCACCACCGCGGCCTCGATCACTTCTTCGGGGATCGCGATCAGCGCGGCGTAGATCAGCATCATCGGGATCCCGACGAACTGCCAGACCGAGATCAGCGCCAGCGTGATCAGCGCGCTGCCTTCGTCGCCCAGCCAGGGGCCGAAGAACTGCTCCAGCCCCACCCAGCCCAGCATGCGCTCGGACACACCCCACAGCGGCGACAGGATCAGCTGCCAGATGAAGCCGATGATCACCACGCTCAGCAGGGTCGGCAGGAAGATCATGGTGCGGTAGGTGGCTGCGCCCTTCACCCCGCGCAGGCTCAGCAGGGCTGCCAGCAGCAGGCCAATCGGGTTCTGCACCAACAGGTGGATGAGGAAGAACTTCAGGTTGTTGCGCATGGCGTTCCAGAAGCTCTGGGCCCAGGCGTCGTCAAACAGGATGGTGTGGTAGTTCGCCAGCCCGACGAAATGCGCCGCGCCGGCGTCGTCGGTGGTGAACAGGCCCAGCCGCAAGGTGTCGAGCAGCGGCAAGGCGCTGAATGCGGTGTAGATCAGCACGGCGGGGGCCAGGAAGACCAGCACGTGCCAGGAGAAGCGGTGTTTCATGATACGGCTCCAGGTGTTTCGGAGGGTGGTGCGAGGGCGGTTGGCTCGTTTGCTACCCCTCTCCCCTGGCCCCTCTCCCACAAGGGGCGAGGGGGACGGTCGATGTTCGTGTTGAAGGATTCTCCTGCGCCGTCTCTTCGGCCCCTGCGCGAAGGCATCCGCCGGAAGTGCGGAGAGCAGCAGAAACCTCCCGCCACAACACGTGATCGACACATCCCCCTCGCCCCTTGTGGGAGACCCTCAGAGTTCTTGTCGGCTTGCCGACTAGAACCTGGGGGCGCACAGCGGTGGGCCAGGGGAGAGGGGTAAGCAAACCAACCCACAAACCACATCCAGCAACAGCCGGAACCAACCGCCCGCCGCGCCGGCAACCGGGTTCACCGGTCACGGCAGGCGGCCAATCCCGACCGTCAATGCTCCTTATGCGAGCGTTAGCGAGGCTCCCGCCGGAGGGCGGGCGGGGGGAGGGATTCGATCAGAGAAGCCAGGATCTGCCTCCGACTGCCCAAATCAGCAAAGCTTGCTTTGCGCCCCACTCCACCCATGAGACTCACCGCAGCCCGGCTTCCCCTTACATTGCCACCTTCGCCAGATCACCCTGGATACGTGCAGCCGCATCCTTCGGGGTCATCTTGCCGTTCATGACTTGCGAGTTGACGTTCCACAGCTCGTTTTCCATGCTCGGCGTGCCGCGGTTCATGATCTGCGCGTTCAAGCGGATGGTGGAGCTGCAACGCTTGCGCCAGTCGACCATCTGCTTGGCGACCGGGTCCTTCACCTCGATCACGTGGCTCGACAGCGAGAAGAAGCCGGTGACCTTGTTGGTGTACAGGTCGGCGAACTCCTTGGACGCCAGCCAATCCAGGAACTTGCCTGCATCCGCCTTGTTCTTGCTCTTCGGGTTCACGCCCATGCCGATGTCGGTGTGGTCAGAGATGTAGCACTGGCCGTTCACCGCTTTCACCGGCGGCGGGAAGGCGCCGAAGTCCAGGTCGCCGTTCTGGTGGAAGTAGGAGATATCCCAGGAGCCGGTCGGGTAGATCGCAGCCTTGCCGTTCAGGAACAGGTTCTGCGAGTCGGCATAGGTCTGTGCCTGGTAGCCCTTGGACAGGTAGGGCGCCCACTTGGCCATGGTTTCCCACACGCCGAGGAATTCCGGATCGGTGAACTTCTTCTTGCCCTTGATCAGGCCCTTGCGGCCTTCTTCACCCTTCCAGTAGTTCGGGCCGATGCCGGTGAACACGATCTGGTTGGTTTCCCACTGGTCGGCGGTGCCCAGCGCGATCGGGGTGTACTTGCCGGACGACTTGACCTTGTCCAGCACCTTGAAGAAGTCGGACTCGGTCACCGGCGCGGACAGACCCAGTTCCTTGAAGATCTTCTTGTTGTAGAAGAAGCCGTGGATCACCGACGCCATCGGCATGCAGTAGGTGTCCTTGCCGTCGTCGGTTTCCCAAGCCACCTTGGCGGAGTCCGGGAAATTCTTCAGGCCCGGCGTGCCGTTGAGCTTGTCCAGGTAGCCCTTCTTGTACAGGTTCAGCGACACATCGAACGGGCGGCAGGTGATCAGGTCGCCAGCGGTGCCGCCAGTCAGGCGCGACATCAGGGCGGAGTCGTATTCAGTCGGCGCGGTCGGGGCAAACTTCACCTGCACGTCCGGGTACTTCTTGTTGAAGGCCGGGATCAGCACGTCTTCCCACAGCGACTTGTCGTCGACACGCCAGCTTTCAATGGTCAGGGTGCCGGCACAGCTGACGCCGGCGGCGGTCAGTGCCAGGGTCATCGAAGCCAGGCGCGCTGCGGTGCGAATCTTGTTCATCGAGGGCTCTCCTCAGAGGGTTGGGTTTGGCTTTCATCCCGGTGGGCCTTGCGGTCCCGACGCGGGGCTCTCCATGCAGCCGGAGCCAACCGTACCACCCGAACCAATGTGATACCAGCTTGCCACCCCTTATCTCATAACAATTACAACTTGATGATTTTTAAAGAAAAATCATCCAACCCGCCTTGAGACATGTTACGTTTCCTTACAGAAGCCCCGGCCAAAAACAGGCATCATTCGACCGGCCTGATCCGTCCACCACGGCCCATATGCAGACAGCACGCGGGCTGAAGGGGCGACGGGTCCCGCGTTAACGGAATGCAAGCCACGCGGTTCCCCCTTCCCGCCGTGGCTTACAAAATGTCACTATTTGATAGCTGCCGATCCGGTCATAGGCGCTGATGGCAGCATGCAACGCACGCAGTAGCAGCACAGGCAGCCGTATCCGAACCCGAATCGCCGCCCACGACACAGGACAAACAGGCCAGGGGATGACCAGACCACCGTCCGCGATGCACTGCCGCCGACCGCTGATCTTGCTGATCACAACGTGGATCGCAATGGGGCTCGGGCTGTGGGCCAGCCTGCCGCTCCACGCGGAACAGCTCGACGTGCTGCACTGGTGGACCTCCGCCAGCGAGCGGCGCGCAGCGGACTTCCTCGCCAGCCAACTAGCGGCCGAGGACATCACCTGGCGGGATGCCGCCATCCCCGGCGGCGGCGGCGTGGCCGCCGTCAAGGTACTGAAGAGCCGGGTACTATCCGGCACCCCGCCCGCCGTCGCCCAACTGATCGGCAAGACACTCACCGACTGGGCCGACCTCGGCCTGGTGCTGGAACTGGACGACGTCGCCCAGCGCGAAGGCTGGCGCACCCACTTCTTCCCCACCGTGCTGCAGGTGATCAGCTATCAGAACCACATCATCGCCGCGCCACTCGGCATCCACCGCATCAACACCCTGCTGTACAACCGCCACCTGTTCGCCCGCCTCAAGCTCGGCCCGCCGCGCACCTGGGCGGATGTCGAACACGCCGCCAAACTGCTGCGCGCCGCCGGCGTCTCCCCCTTCGCCTGGAGCGACGAACCCTGGCAGATCGCCACCGTGTTCGAAGACGTACTGCTGTCCGAAGCCGGGCCGGACCTCTACCGCGACCTGATCGTCGCCCGCAAACCCAACGCCTGGCTCGACCCCAAGGTCGGCAAAGCGCTCGCCCGCCTGCGCTGGCTGCGTGCGCTGAACGGCGGCGGCACCATCGAACAACCCTGGACCGACGCCGCCCGCCAGCTCAACCAAGACCGCGCCGGCATGTTCATCATGGGCGACTGGGCCAAAGGCGAACTGATCGCCTGGGGCGCCTCCCCGCTTAACGACTTCGGCTGCACCACCGTCCCCGGCACCGACGGCATGCACCTCTACAGCATCGACACCCTGGCCATGCTGCGCGGCGACCCCAACCGCGAGCCCGCCCAGGAACGCACCGCCCGCATCGTCACCAACGTCCCCACGCAACTGGGCTATAACCGCAACAAGGGCGC
>CBIHQA010000214.1:0-6608 GCA_966211475.1 uncultured Neisseriales bacterium | reverse complement strand
ATACCAGATGGAGTAGCGGAACGCCCGCTGCGACAAGGCGTCGCTGTACTGCCGCACCAGCGCCCAACCGTACCAGAGGAAACGCGCACCCAGCAGCACGGCCGATACCAGATAGATCCAGCCAGACATGCGCGTGGTCAGCGGCAGCAGCGAGGTCGCCACCAGGATCACCGTATACAGCAGGATATGCAGTCGGGTCAGCGCAGGGCCATGGGTCACCGGCAGCATCGGCAGGCCGGCTTTCGCGTATTCGTCCTTGCGGTAGAGCGCCAATGCCCAGAAATGCGGCGGGGTCCAGGTAAAGATGATCAGGAACAGGATCAGCGCATCGGCCGTGACCTCGCCGGTCACCGCCGCCCAACCCAGCACCGGCGGCATGGCGCCACTGGCGCCACCGATCACAATGTTCTGCGGGGTGCGCGGCTTGAGCAGCAGCGTGTAGATCAGCGCGTAACCGACGAAGGTGCCGAGCGTCAGCCACATGGTCAGCGCGTTCACCCACAGGAACAGCATCGCCATGCCGAGCGCGCCGAGGCCACCCGCCCACATCAGCACTTCGCGTTCCGACACTTGCCCCTTGGGCAGCGGCCGGCCTTTGGTGCGGGCCATCACTGCGTCGATGCGCTGCTCGACCAGGCAATTCACTGCTGCCGCCGCACCCGCCACCAGCGCGATGCCGACCGTACCGGCAAACAGCACCGGCCAGGGCACCATGCCGGGCGTCGCGAGGAACATGCCAATGACGGCACAGAAGACGATCAACGACACTACGCGCGGCTTGGTCAGCGCGAGGAATTCATGCCAGCGCATGGCCGGCTTGTGCTCGGGGACAGGTTGAACCGTCGCCATAGGGAGACTCCCGGCTGGCTCTCCCACATCGGGGAGCCAGCAACAATCCACATCCATTCGGTGCGGCAACCGATCCAGGTCGCCGCGCTCCGACAACTGTCCTTCTCGAGAAACGCAGAGCCGTTTCCTGGGGACATCACTCAGAAAGCGGTGCCGCGCACTCTTCCCGTACTCACCCGGTAGGCCAGTGCCAGCGTCACCGCCAGCAACAACGCCGCCCCGGCATTATGCGCCACCGCATTGGCAAGCGGCAGCCCAAGCAGCACGTTGGCGATACCCAGCGTGATCTGCAACGCCAGCGCCGCAGCGAGCAGCTTGGCGTGCCCGCCCAGCTCCGCGTGCTTCCACAACCTAATGATCAACGTACCGACGATCAGCAATACCGCCAGTGCGCCTAGTCGATGGGTCAGGTGGATGGCCACCAGGTTCGCCAGCGTCAGCGGACGACCATCCGCCGTCTCGCCCAGTTCACGTACCAAGTGGAAGGCATCCCGGAAATCCGCCTGCGGCCACCAGGCGCCCTGGCAAGTCGGGAAGTCACCACAGGCGAGCGCCGCATAGTTGGTGCTGACCCAACCGCCAAGAACAATCTGCATCGCGACCGCTACCAGCGCCAGCCAAACCAAGCCGCGCAACGATGCAAAACGATCTGGCTGCGAATGCCGTACCGGAAATACCTGTCGCATCGTCAGCCAGGTCAGCAGCGACAGCACCAGCATGCCGCCGATCAGATGGCCGGTGACGATGGCGGGCTTGAGCAGCAGGGTCACCGTCCACATGCCGAACAGCCCCTGCAGTACGACCACTGGAGCAAGCATCAGCGCCAGGGCGGGTGACTGCCCAAGCATCCGACGACGACGCCAGGCGAGCACGCCGACGGCCAGGATCAGCAACCCAACAGTGGTCGCAAGGTAGCGATGCACCATTTCCTTCCAGGCCTTGGCCATGGAAACCGGGCCATTGGGCGATGCCGCCGCCGCCTGCCCGATCTGCTCCGCCGCATGTTCGGGCGTCAGCTTGCCGTAGCAGCCGGGCCAGTCCGGACAACCCAACCCGGCGTTCGACAGACGCACATAGGCACCAAGTGCCAGCAGGATGCCGGTCAACAGCAAGGTCACCACGACCAGCTTGCGATACGCGCCCATCTCAACCAATCCCCGAGTTCTTGAGCAATTTGCCGACTTCGCGCAGCACCTTGTTCGGATCTGCGTCCGGACCGTATCGGAACACCAGATTGCCATGCGGGTCGATCACGAACAGCGCGCCGCGCGGATCGCCATGCTTCGCCAGCTGTTTGAGCAGCGGCGCCTGTGCGCCGTTCAGGATGGTCAGTTCTTCCTGATCCTCGGCCGGCAAATCCTTTGCTGGATCAGTGGCATCCGACACCAGCCAGACGCGGCGCACCCGGTCGAGTTCCTTGCCCTGGGCGAGGCGAATCTGGCGCGCGGCGTGCACCTGTTGGCGACACAGCGCGTCGCAGGCGCCATCTCCGACCGTCACCAACAGCCATTTACCGCCGAGGCTAGCCAGTGTCGCCGCTTGGCCACGGGTATCCCGCAGGCCACCCTCGGTGGCAGGTTCAATGGGCAACAGCAGTTGTCCATAGGTCTGCGGCGTGCGCGGCGTTCCGAAGTAATAAAAGCCGGTTGCCAGCAGCACAGGAATCAGCGACAGGCCGAAGATCATCAGCAGCGTTCGCTGTCCGCGGCGCGACACCACGGGCGATGGGGAACTCATCAGACGGATTTCCTCAGGGTCAGCACGATAAAGGTCACCACGGCCGCCAGGCCGATGGCAACCCACTGGAAGGCATAGCCCAGGTTGCGGTCACGGCCCAAGTCCGGCGCAGGCCAGGTACGGGACAGCCCGTCAGCCGGCCCGCCCACCATTCGCAACAGGTAGGGCTCGACCGGCAGGCGCATGTGCTCCCGGTAGCGCTCCGGCGTGACATTCTGCCAGACACGGCCTTCGATCACTTGCCCCGACAGCTCGATGATGCGTCGGGGCGGCTGTTCAACTTCAGCGACCAGATCGGCCATCCCGCCCAAGGCTGGGAGCGACACGCTTCCCTGCGCCTCGCGCGGAACCCAGCCGCGGTTGACCAACAGCCAGCGGTCGCCGGTCTCCGGCCCGGTATGCAATGGCATCACCAGCTCGAAACCCGCCACACCATCCCTTGTCCGGTTGTCCAGCCAGATCGCGCCTTCCGGCGACCATTGGCCATGCAGTGCCAGGCGCTGATAGACCGGAGGCGGGCTGCCTTTAGGCCAATTGCCCACCGGACGGGGCGGCTGAGCAGCCTGCTGCGTCAACATCGCCAGCTGGGTCGCCTTGTACTCGGCCTTGTTCCATTGCCAGCGCGCCAGCAGCAACGTCGCCGCCAACACCGCCAACAGGACGGCCCAGGACCACAGCGGAGGCGCGAAACGATAGCGGCCGATCTGCATCGGTGGTCCCTACTCCTTCGATCCGCTACACTGCGGCGACACAAACACGCCCCTGCCGGCAAGCAAGGCCGCAAGCGGGACGACATGGAGTTGGATGATGCGCATTGTGGTGATTGCCCTGCTGGCGGCGATATTGCTCAGCCTTGGTTCCGCAGCGGTACTTCTGTTCCGCCGGGATCAGTCCTCGTCCAGGATGGCGAAGGCGCTGACGATACGGATCGGTCTTTCCATCCTGCTGTTTCTGATACTGATGGGGAGTTTCCGCCTCGGTCTCATCGGTAATCAGCATCTTTAGGCTGCTGGCGACGGTGTAAAGCAAACCTGCGGGAGGGCGCAAAGCAAGCTTTGCTGATTTGACGGACGGCAACCCATCCGCACCCTCTCTAAGACTTTCCCCACCCTCCGACTCCCGCCCTCTGGCAGGAAAGTGATGCGACGATGGTCCCCACGCGGACCATCAAGTTTGCCAACAACTTCACGGGGCGCTTTTAGCGCCCCGTATTGTTATCGCAAGCCGCGAAACCGTCGGCCTCAGAGCCAGTACACGAAGATGAACAGGCCCAGCCAGACCACGTCCACGAAGTGCCAGTACCAGGCGGCAGCTTCGAAGGCGAAGTGGCTGTCCGGCTTGAAGTGGCCCTTGATCGAACGGAACAGCATCACGGCCAGCATGATCGTGCCCAGCGTCACGTGGGCGCCGTGGAAGCCGGTCAGCATGTAGAAGGTCGAGCCATACACGCCGGACGACAGCGTCAGGTTGAAGGCGTGGATGGCGTGCGAATATTCCTGGACCTGGAAACACAGGAACAGGATACCCAGCCCCACCGTTGCCGCCAGGCCGAGGATCAGTTGGGTGCGCTTGTTCTGGATCAGGCCCCAGTGCGCCCAGGTGACAGTCGCACCGGAGGTCAGCAGGATCAGCGTGTTCAGCGCCGGCAGGCCCCAGGCTTCCATCGGCGTGAAGGCTTCCTTGACCATGGGCGACGCGGCCGCCGGCCAACGGCCCGCGAAGTCCGGCCACAGCAGCGCTTGGCTCGGGCTGGACAGGTCCGGCACCGAAATCATCCGGATGTAGTACAGCGCGCCGAAGAAGGCCGCGAAGAACATCACTTCGGAGAAGATGAACCAGCTCATGCTCCAGCGGAAGGACTTGTCCACCCGCTTGCTGTACACACCGCTTTCGCTTTCACCGATCACCTGGCCGAACCAGCCGAACAGCATGTACAGCAGGATCGCGAAGCCGATGATGATGGACCAAGGCCCGAACGCGACGTGGTTCATCCACATCGCCGCTCCCAAGCCCAGGAAGAACAGCGCGACGGAACCGACCAGGGGCCACTTGGACGGCTGCGGCACAAAATAGTCGGGCTGATGCTGCGTGGTTGCCATAGCGAGGTTCTCCCCGTTCTTTCTAGCGTTATCGGTCGCGCTTACAGTCCCTTGGACGCGACCAGGTATTTGACGATTCCAATCAAGCTCAACACGAACAGCAGTGCCAGCAACAAGCCCACCGCGATGAGCTGGCCCGGCTTCAGTTTTGCGGCATCGGATTGCAAGTCGCTACGCCGACGCACACCGAAAAACCCCCACAGCACGGCCTTCACCGCCTGCCAGCCGCTGCTCTTTTCCGGCTCGCTCATCAGTTCCCCTCCACCTTGAAGAAGGTGTAGGACAAAGTGACCGTACCGACATCCTTCGGCCACTGGCGATCCAACAGGAACACCACCGGCATCTTGCGCGTCTCGCCCGGGGCGAAATGCTGCTGGGTAAAGCAGAAGCAGTTCAGCTTCTTGAAATACGGCGCCGCCTGTTGCGGCGCATAACTTGGTACAGCCTGCAGCGTCAGAGGCCGACCGCTGCGATTGGTGACTTCATACAGCACCTGCTGCAGCTGCCCCGGGTGCAGGGACACATGCTGCGTCAGCGGGCGGAACGTCCAATCCTCGCTGCCTTCGCCACGCTGGTTGCTGTCGAACTCCACCCGAATGCTGCGGCTGGCGTCGACCTGCTGGTTTTCCGGCACGGCATCGGCCTGCTGGATGCTGTAGATGCCGAGCGCCGCACAGATGTGCTTGTAGAACGGGATCATCGCGTAGCCAAAGCCGAACATCAGCACCGCGACCACCAGCAGCTTGGTCAGCAGGCGACGGTTGAGCTGCGTCACGGTCAGCATCATGCTCATCCCCGGAACACCACGACCTTCAGGATGTAGCCGGCGAAGATCGCGAAGGCGACCGACGCAAGAATCCAGGCCAGGCGGCGATTCTTTGCTTTCTGTTCGTCAGGGCTCATACCGGTGCGGCTGCTTCCGAACCTGGCGGCAAACGACAAGCGCCACCTGGTTCCGTCGAATCGCAGGCCAGACCTGTCGTTAAGACAGGCCAGCTGCGTGGGTTTGTGTCCCGCCCTGTTGACAGGGCAGCTGCCGGAATGGGGCAGACAAGCCGCCCCGCTCCGCTTACTTGACGTGCGGCGGCGTTTCCCAGGAGTGGTACGGTGCCGGGCTGGGCAGCGTCCATTCCAGGCCGTGCGCGCCTTCGCCCCAAACCTTGTCGGTGGCCGGCGTACCCTGCTTCAGGAAGGTGTTCTTCACCACGATCCACAGGAAGATCAGCTGCGACAGACCGAAGCCGAAGGCGCCGATCGACGCGATCTCATTGAAGCCGGCAAACTGCAGCGCGTAGTCCGGAATCCGGCGCGGCATGCCCGCCAGACCTAGGAAGTGCATCGGGAAGAAGGTCACGTTGACGAAGATGGTCGACAGCCAGAAGTGCAGCTTGCCCAGCTTTTCGTCGTACATGCGGCCCGACCACTTCGGCAGCCAGTAGTAAACGCCGGCGAGGATCGAGAACAGTGCGCCCGACACCAGCACGTAGTGGAAGTGCGCCACCACGTAGTAGGTGTCCTGCAGCTGGATGTCCACCGCCGCCATCGCCAGCACCAGGCCGGAGAAGCCGCCGAAGGTGAACTGGGACACGAAGCCGATCGCGAACAGCATTGGGGTCTCGAAGGTCATCGAGCCCTTCCACATGGTGGCGATCCAGTTGAACACCTTCACCCCGGTCGGCACCGAAATCAGCATGGTGGCGAACATGAAGAACAGCTGCGCGGTAGCCGGCATGCCCACGGTGAACATGTGGTGGCCCCACACCATGAACGACAGGATCGCGATGGACGCGGTGGCGTACACCATCGAGCTGTAGCCGAACAGGTGCTTGCGGCTGAAGGTCGGGATGATTTCCGAGATCACGCCGAAGGCCGGCAGGATCATGATGTAGACCTCGGGGTGCCCGAAGAACCAGAAGATGTGCT